>RFXU01000107.1 GCA_009921505.1 Flavobacteriaceae bacterium | reverse complement strand
GATGATGTCGCCTTCTTTAACCTTAGCGGTTATGATCTCTTCAGCCACGACATCTTCCACGTATTTTTGAATGGCTCTATTGAGCGGTCTCGCCCCATATTTTTGATCAAACCCTTTATCAGCAATGTAGTCTTTGGCTTTGTCACTCAATTCTAGATGATAGCCTAAACCGCTAATGCGCTTGTAGAGTTTGTCTAATTCGATATCGATGATCTTGTGAATGTCTCCGCGCTCTAAAGCATTAAAGACCATAACATCATCAATTCTATTTAAAAACTCAGGAGCAAAGGTCTTTTTCAGGGCATTTTCAATAACCCCTTTTGCGTAAGTATCGGCTTGTGCCGTTTTGGCGGCTGTACCAAAACCAACCCCTTGACCAAAGTCTTTGAGGGTGCGGGATCCGATATTAGAGGTCATGATAATGATGGTGTTGCGAAAATCTATTTTGCGACCGAGACTGTCGGTAATATAACCGTCGTCGAGCACTTGCAACAGCATGTTGAATACATCGGGATGTGCTTTCTCAATCTCATCGAGTAAAACAACCGCGTAAGGTTTACGTCGTATTTTCTCGGTTAATTGACCACCTTCTTCATAACCCACGTATCCCGGAGGGGCTCCGATAAGTCTTGACACGGCAAATTTTTCCATGTATTCACTCATGTCTATGCGGACCAGGGCGCTGTCGTTATCAAACAGTTCACGGGCCAATATCTTGGCCAATTGCGTTTTACCGACCCCGGTTTGGCCTAAGAAAATAAACGAACCGATGGGTTTGTTTGGATCTTTTAATCCAGCACGGTTTCGCTGAATGGCTTTAACCACTTTAGCAACCGCCTCATCTTGTCCAATCACCTTTCCTTTAATGCGATCGGGTAGGGCCGCTAGTTTTTCACTTTCGTCTTGGGCAATACGGCGCACAGGTACCCCCGTCATCATAGCGACCACTTGTGCCACATCGTCTTCGGTCACTGCCACACGGTGCAATTTCGCCTCGTTTTCCCAGGCTTCTTGCTCGGCAGCAAGTTCCTTCTCGATGTTTTTCTCATCATCGCGCAACTTGGCCGCTTCCTCGTATTTTTGACTTTTAACTACAGAATTTTTGTGCTCACGTACCGCTTCGAGTTTTTGTTCTAAACTCAAAATCTTTTCAGGGACGTTAATATTAGTAATGTGCACTCGTGATCCGGCCTCATCTAAAGCATCGATGGCCTTATCGGGTAAAAAACGATCGCTCATGTAACGATTGGTCAAATGCACACAGGCTTTGATCGCTTCTTCTGTATAGGTCACATTGTGATGGGCCTCGTATTTGTCTTGAATGTTTTGTAAAATTTCGATGGTCTCCTCTGCAGTGGTAGGTTCGACCACGACTTTTTGGAAACGACGCTCTAAAGCCCCATCTTTTTCGATATATTGACGGTACTCATCAAGCGTGGTGGCCCCAATACATTGAATTTCCCCTCTTGCTAAAGCGGGCTTGAACATATTCGAGGCGTCAAGGGAGCCTGTCGCTCCACCAGCACCGACGATGGTATGAATTTCATCAATAAATAAAATGATGTCGTCATTTTTTTCAAGCTCATTCATGACGGCTTTCATCCGCTCTTCGAATTGTCCGCGGTATTTGGTTCCGGCCACAAGGCTCGCCAAATCAAGTGTCACTACTCTTTTGTCGTAGAGAATACGTGAGACTTTGTGTTGGATGATACGCAAGGCTAAACCTTCTGCGATGGCCGATTTACCCACTCCGGGTTCACCGATGAGTAGGGGGTTGTTTTTCTTGCGACGGCTTAAGATCTGTGAGACGCGCTGTATTTCCGCTTCGCGACCCACTACAGGGTCAAGCTTACCTTCTTCGGCAAGCGCGGTTAAATCGCGTCCAAAATTATCCAGGACGGGGGTTTTAGACTTCTTTTGTCCCTTGCCTCCTCCTGGAGGTGAAAATGCTTGGTCTTGATCTTTGGCGCTCGGGGCGTCGTCTTCTGGCTCGCTGAAGGACTCGTTAGTGGGTTCGATATAATCGTCGTCCTTGACCAGGAGTTGTTTGAATTGTTCTTTGACCCCATCGTAATCCACATTCATTTTTTGAAGGAGTTTAGTGGTTGGGTCATTTTCGTTGCGTAAAATACACAGCAATAGGTGGGCCGTGTTGATGGCCGTGCTTTGAAATAATTTGGCCTCCAAAAACGTGGTTTTAAGGGCGCGTTCTGCTTGACGGGTCAGGTGTAAATTTTTCTTGTCTTGAGTGCCGAGCATTCCTTCGGCATTGGCCGGGCTCAAAATTTCAACTTTACGACGCAATTGATTCAGATCGACCTCTAGGGCATTGAGAATGGAAATGGCTTTTCCGTTTCCATCGCGCAAAAGACCTAACATTAAGTGTTCTGTCCCAATAAAATCGTGACCTAAGCGCAATGCTTCTTCTTTGCTGAAGGCAATTACGTCTTTAACTCTTGGTGAAAAATTATCTTCCATAATCTGCTGTTTTTTTGACGCTAATGCAGCGTCTTTTCTATCAAAGCAATTGGTTTTCTTCTCAAAAATACGCAAAAGAAATGCCAAATCTTGGCTCGTTTGGTAAATGGAAGAAAATTATAGGCAAAAACAAAGGCAATATCCCCGAAGTTATTAACGAAAAACCCCTGCATTTTTGTTAATAAATTAATGATTTAAATGCAGCTTAAAGGCGCATAAACATTAGGAATTTAATTAAATTGCCTTGTTTGTTAATACCGAATAAAAAACCCTAACTATCTATGGCTGAAGGCGAAAAAATATTACCGATTAATATCGAGGATGAAATGAAGTCGGCGTACATCGATTATTCGATGTCCGTCATTGTGTCACGTGCCCTTCCTGATGTGCGTGATGGTATGAAACCTGTCCACCGTCGTGTGCTCTTTGGGATGCATGAACTAGGGGTTCGTGCCAATACGGCCCACAAGAAATCGGCCCGTATTGTTGGTTGGGGAAGTTTTAGGTAAATACCACCCACACGGAGATACTTCGGTATACGACGCTATGGTGCGTATGGCTCAGGATTGGAGTTTGCGCTATATGCTCGTAGACGGTCAAGGAAACTTTGGCTCAATCGACGGGGATAGCCCTGCGGCCATGCGTTATACGGAAGCCCGTATGCGTAAAATCTCTGAGGATATGTTAGCCGATATTGACAAAGAGACGGTTGATCTTAAACTCAATTTTGACGACACCCTAGAAGAACCTACGGTTTTACCGACCAAGATTCCAGGATTGCTGATCAACGGTGCCTCTGGAATTGCGGTGGGAATGGCCACCAATATGCCGCCGCACAACCTCACCGAGGTCGTGGATGGAACCATCGCTTATATTGACAACCACGACATCACTGTAGAGGAGTTAATGACGCATATTAAAGCGCCTGACTTTCCGACAGGAGGGGTGATTTACGGTTATGAAGGAGTGCGCGAAGCCTTTTTGACAGGACGCGGGCGTGTGGTGATGCGCGGAAAAGCCCATTTTGAAGAAATTGAAGGTCGCGAGTGTATCGTGGTTACTGAGATTCCTTACCAAGTCAATAAAGCGGACATGATCAAGAAAACCGCAGATTTGGTCAACGACAAGAAAATAGATGGCATTAGCAATATCCGTGACGAATCGGATCGAACAGGGATGCGCGTGGTGTATTTGCTTAAGCGAGATGCCGTTCCAAATATTGTTTTAAACATGCTTTATAAGTACACTGCGCTTCAATCGAGCTTCAGTGTCAATAATATTGCTTTAGTTAACGGGCGTCCAAAGCTCCTTAACCTCAAAGAACTTATTCTTCATTTTGTGGAGCACCGTCATGAGGTGGTGACCCGACGTACGCAATACCTTTTGCGCAAGGCTGAAGAACGGGCTCATATCTTAGAAGGATTAATCATCGCTTCGGACAATATCGATGAGGTGATTGCCCTGATTCGTGCATCGTCTAACGCCGATGAAGCGCGTGAAAAATTGATTGAGCGCTTTGAGCTCTCGGAGATTCAAGCCAAGGCTATTGTGGAGATGCGTTTGCGCCAACTTACTGGTCTTGAGCAAGATAAATTGCGTTCAGAGTTCGAAGAATTGATGAAGACTATCGAAGATTACAAAGATATCTTGGATAAAAAAGAGCGCCGTATGGCCATCATCAAAGAGGAACTCTTTGAGGTTCGTGAAAAATACGGTGATGAGCGTCGCTCTCAAATTGAATACGCTGGTGGCGATGTGAGCATTACGGACTTGATTCCAGATGAGCAAGTGGTGATCACCATCAGCCATTTGGGTTATATCAAGCGTACCCCACTGACTGAATACAAGACACAAAATAGAGGCGGGGTAGGTCAAAAGGCCTCATCCACCCGAAATGAGGATTTCCTCGAGCACTTATTTGTGGGGACCAACCACCAATATATGCTCTTCTTTACCCAAAAAGGAAAGTGTTTTTGGATGCGCGTCTTTGAAATTCCTGAAGGCAGCCGTACCAGCAAAGGCCGTGCGATTCAGAATTTGATCAATATCGAACAAGACGATAAGGTCAAAGCCTTTATTTGTACCCAGGATCTTAAAGATGAAGAATACATCAATAAGCATTATGTCATTATGGCGACCAAACAAGGTCAGGTCAAGAAAACCTCTTTAGAACAGTATTCTAGACCGAGAACCAATGGAATTAACGCCATTACGATAAAAGAGGACGATGAATTGCTCGAGGCTAAACTCACCACTGGCGACAGCCAAGTGATGATTGCGGTGCGTTCTGGTAAGGCCATTCGTTTTGAAGAAGAGAAAACCCGCCCAATGGGCCGTAACGCCTCTGGGGTACGTGGGATTACGCTTGGGGGACCAAAAGATGAAGTGATTGGCATGATTACTGTAGATGACCAAGAGTCAGATATTCTTGTGGTTTCGGAAAACGGATATGGAAAACGCTCAAGTATCGAAGATTACCGTATCACGAATCGCGGCGGTAAAGGGGTGAAAACCATTAGTATTTCTGAAAAAACAGGAGAACTTGTCGCCATTAAAAACGTGACCGATAACGATGACCTTATGATCATCAATAAGTCTGGTGTGGCCATTAGAATGGCGGTAGAAGATTTACGTGTCATGGGTCGTGCCACGCAAGGGGTGCGCTTGATTAAAGTGCGTGAAGAGGATTCAATCGCGGCAGTGGCTAAGGTCATGCATGATGAAGACCAAATTGATGCTGCGGATGCTGAAGCCTCAGATAATTTGGCACAAGAGGGCGCCTCAGAGAGCACTCCTGAGCAAACAGAAGAATAAAGAGTAATTGATTAATAAATATTAAAATGAAAAAACATTTTGTAGTGGTTTGTGCGCTCATGGCATCGACCATCGTCTTTGGACAGAAAAAGGAATTAAAAAAGGCAGAAAAGGCCCTAGAAAAATTGAACTATTCTGAGGCGCTTGCTGAATTGAATCAAGCTGAAGCCAAATTTGCCGAAATGGATAAGGAACAAGTGGTTCAATTCTACTTGATCAAGACCGAAGCACTTTTAGGCAACGGGGAGAATGTAGCGGACAATAATTTGACCAATGCTGTGGAGGCTTTAAGTCAGGCTAAATCTCGTGGTTTAGACAAGGACAGTGAGCAGCGTGTGGATAAAATTGTCGGGACACTGCGCGGCGTTTTTGTGAACAAAGCCATTGAGGCCCAAAATGGACAGAATTATGGCCGTGCGGCTGAATTACTCACCCAGGGGTACACCATGAACCCAGCAGACACTTCGTTTTTGTACTATGCAGCAGGAAACTTGGTCAATGGTGGAATGTTTGATAAGGCATTAGAAAAGTACAACCAGCTCCTAGATATGGGGTATACAGGGGTGCGTGAAGAGTTTTATGCGGTCAGTAAAGCCAATGGAGAAGAAGTCATGTTTGAGTCGCGCGAACAACGCGAGGAAGGCATGAAGTTTGGTCTTTACGAGCAGCCTCGTGATGTGAAAACCGAGTCTGTTGAGTCTGATTTGTTACAAAAAGTGACCTTGATTTATATCAACCAAGGGCAAGATGATAAAGCCGTAGCGCTTATGGCTCGTGCCCGTGCGGCAAACCCTAATGATGTGAACCTTATGCGCTCAGAGGCGGATTTGGCCTACAAAATGGGAGATATGGTTAAATACCGCGAGGTGATGGAGCAAGTGGTGCAAACCGACCCAAACAATCCTGAGCTGTTCTATAATTTAGGGGTAAGCTCTATGCAAGTCGGAGAAACTGATCGCGCAAAGACGTATTACGCTCGAGCGCTTGAATTAGATCCGAATTATTCTTATGCACAAATCAATATGGCTTCTCTTATCCTTCAGGGAGAGAAAGACCTTGTAGAGGAAATGAATAACTTGGGGACTTCGGCGGCAGATAACAGACGTTACGATGAACTCAAAGAAGTGCGCAAGGAAATGTACCGCGAGGCTTTGCCTTATCTAGAGGGGGCCTCTCAAACTGTTCCAGACAATGTTGAAGTATTGCGTACCCTGATGAACTTGTACAGTCAGCTCAGCATGACTCCAGAGTACAAAGCGGCTAAAGCTAAAGTTGCTGAGCTCGAGGGTAAATAAGCTGGTTTCAGCGTTTTTCGCTTGACTAAAGATTAAAGATAAAAGGCCGCCATGAGCGGCCTTTTTTTTATGCTTGTCGGGAACGCGGTTCCCGCACTAAAGAATTTTCTTGATGACCCGCAGCTTGTGGGTATGGATGTTTCTGTCGGTGTTAAAAATCCCGGTTTGATCCAGGCGATCGATGCGCACTTCTCCGTGGGCATGCAGGATGTAGTTGTCTTGCATGATCAGCCCGACATGGGTGATTTTACCCTCGGCGTTGTCAAAAAACGCCAAATCGCCAGGGGTACTTTCTTCGATAAAACTCAAGGTTTCTCCCAGGAGGGCTTGGTCTTTGGCGTCC
>RFXU01000106.1 GCA_009921505.1 Flavobacteriaceae bacterium | reverse complement strand
CCGGGTATTATTCTAGAAAACATGGACACTTTGGTAAGTCCAAAAGAAGATTTCTATAGTTATGTCAATGGAAATTGGATGAAAACGAACACCATTCCCGATGATGAGTCAAGATGGGGTGGATTTGGTGTTTTGCGCAAGTCTACACGCAATGACGTCTTGGAGATCCTCTATACCTCCAAAGAATTAGGGGTGTATCAAGACGGTTCTGATCAGCATAAAGCCTTAATGTTGTTTGAGTCGGAATTGGATACTGTAGCTCGAAATGAAGCTGGCGTTTCTCCCTTAATGCCCCTCTTAGAAAAAATAAACGGCATCCAAAATCTTGAAGACATGCAAACGGTCTATGCCAGTACGCTTGGAGTTAGTGCACCGTTTACTGGAATTGGCGCCAATCCAGATTTGAGCGACAGCAGCATGAATACTGCATGGGTCTATCCTGGAGGCCTAGGCCTTCAACGCGATTATTATGTGGATCAAGACGAAAAAACAAAGGAGATTCGTGCGAAATATGTAGACCATATGACCCGCATGTTTCAGTTCATCGATTATTCAGAGAATGATGCGCGAAAGGCGGCTGAAAAAATCTTAGCCATGGAAACACAGCTCGCGCTCCCACGATTGGATAAAGTAGCCAGTAGAGATATTCGCAACTTTAACAACCCAACTGCGCTTGAGGATTTGCAAGACATGACCCCATCGATTAATTGGCAAAAATTAATGGATGATATGGGCATTGAAAAGAAAGTAGATACCCTTTTGGTGATGCAACCGACCTATATGAAGTCGTTGGATGAGTTTTTAACTCAAACACCGATTGAAGACATCAAGGCGTTAATGACCTGGAGTACGCTTGATAATGCAGCTGGTTATCTCACCACAGAAATCGAAAAGGCCAATTGGGAATTTTATAGCAAAACCCTACGTGGGGCAAAAAAAATGCGTACCCCTGACGAGCGTGCTTTGGGCACTGTAAACTCTGCGCTTGGCGAAGCAGTAGGGCAACTTTATGTAGCGGCAAAATTCCCGCCAGAAGCTAAAGCGAAGGCTGAAAAAATGATTGCCAATGTCATTCGCGCTTTTCAAAATCGCATCAACAATTTAGACTGGATGAGTGAGGACACTAAATTGAAGGCTATTGAGAAGTTAGATAAGTTTACAGTAAAAATCGCCTATCCTGATGAATGGGAGGATTATACGGAGCTCATGATCAAAGATGGTAATTCTTATGCAGAAAACATGTTTGCCATTGGAGAATGGTCAAGAAAAAAGAATATCTCTGAAATTAATGAGCCTGTTGACAAAAAAGAATGGGGAATGGCGCCGCAAACCGTAAATGCCTATTTCAACCCGCTGAACAATGAAATTGTTTTCCCCGCCGCAATCTTGCAGCCGCCCTTCTACAATTACACTGCTGATGAGGCGGTAAATTATGGCGGTATCGGTGCAGTTATCGGTCACGAAATATCTCACGCTTTTGATGATTCTGGATCACGCTTTGATGCTGATGGAAATGTCAACAATTGGTGGACTCCAGAGGATTTGACGGAATTTGAAAAAAGAGGTAAAGCCTTAGCGGATCAATACTCTGCCATCGAAGTACTGGACAGTGTTTACGTTAATGGACCTTTTACACTCGGAGAAAATATTGGTGACTTAGGGGGATTATTAGGAGCCTATGATGGTCTTCAATTGTTTTATCAAGAAAATGGTCGACCAGACAACATAGACGGATTCACACCGGAACAGCGCTTCTTTATGTCTTGGGCCACGGTATGGAGAACGCTTACTCGTGAAGATGCCTTGAGAACACAAATTAAAACAGATCCCCATTCACCTGGTTTAGTTCGTGCGACTCAGCCGCTAAAAAACATAGATGCTTTTTATGAAGCCTTTGGTATTAGCGAAGGCGATCCTATGTATTTGGCTCCAGAGCAACGCGTTCGGATTTGGTAGTTTCCATATCGAGCCGAACACAGACTTAGTGCAGACACTGATCCACTACTTTTTACACTTTGGCGCCCCTGCAATGGTTGCCTTTGTGTTTTTCAAAAAGGATTGGATCAGTGTTTTTTTAATATTTACAGCCACTATGCTGGTGGATATAGACCACGTATTAGCCACCCCAATCTTTCAAGCCAACCGCTGCAGTATTAACTTCCATCCCTTGCATACTTATTACGCGATGAGTGCCTATATAATTCTGCTTTTCCTTAGAAGGCCTTATAATTTAATAGGCCTGGGACTTTGCATGCATATGCTTACGGACTGGATTGATTGCCAGATGATGTAAGGACTAAAAAAAAGGCCCGCTAATCGCCCCACTCTAATGAGTTTTGGCGACGCGGGCCCAACCTTCCGAATAAATAGAAACCTATTTGCGGTAAAAAAGTTGTGTCACATAATACACACCTGAACCATCTTGCAAAGCACCAATACCACTGTGGGTGTAGTTGCCTTCCATAATATCTCTGTGTGATGGACTGTTGATCCAAGCAGTAACTAAATCCTTAGCTGAATTATATCCAAAACCAACATTCTCAGCAACAGCTTGAGCGCCTTGACTATTTAATCCCTCAGCGCGATCACTGAAATTGTCGTGGCTAATTTTGTTCTGTTGAATCATATACTTAGTGTGCTCAACAGCATAAGCAGAAGCGTAGGTTTTGTCCATAAGAATAGGCTCTAAACCAAGAGTGCCTCTATACTGATTAACGTAATAAAGAATCTCACTAGCCATTTGAGCATCGGTCTCTTGAGCCAGATTCAAATCGATAGTAAATTCAATTGGTGATTGAGTTTCAACAAGCTCCTCAGTAGAGCATGATGTTAGGGCAAGGGTCAAAGCCAAAAGGCTGTAGGTTACTAGTTTCATAATTCGGGGTAAATCAAATTTGGGGCTTGATTCATTACAAAGATACGCACAACACTTTATCCGAATTATTTGCATTTCATCGATGAAATAGAGCGTTTTTTGATTCGTGCTGTTTAAATACTATCCTATTATGTCATTGATTTTCAGGTATTTATATTAAAAAAGGGCTTATTTAAAAATTTGAAAAAAAAATTTAAATTTTTTGCTTTTAGTCGCATTTAAATGCACTTTATCGACAATTTTGCCTGTTTTTTGATTATAATTTTGTCTGTAAAATGCAGTTATTTTCACTTTATTAAACCTGGAGGAAACATTTTATGCCGCCTTTCTCTCTTTCATTCAATGGTTCTTTGGAAAACATTGCCGACGTATTTGTTTTTTTCGTTAATTCGCGCGCCACAATGAACACTCACTTTGGAATGAATACTCATAATAGCTTAACTCTTACGTTATGACACAGAAAAAAGGACTAAAGTTCCTTATCGTCTCCAAATGGGGAGACGCTCTCGATCTTGCTTATCGTTTAAAAAATGAACAACACGAAGTCCTGATGTCAATTCAAGACCGAGATTCCAAAGAAATTGGCTTTGGGTTTGTTCGTAAAACTAACCAGTGGGAGAAATATATAGACTGGGCGGATGTCATAGTTTTTGATTATACTGGTTTTGGTGCTCAGGCAGACGAACTTCGGAAACAAGGTAAATTAGTATTTGGAGGATCTACTTATACTGACCAACTCGAACTCGATCGAAACTTTGGTCACCTTGAACTGATCAAACATAAAATAAAGACCATTCCTTCAAAGGAGTTCACAAATTTTCCAGAGGCAATAGACTATATACGTGCGCATCCTGATTGCTATGTTATCAAACCTTGTGGCGAAACCCAGGAATACAAACAGCTCTTATTTGTGGGAAAAGATGATCAAGGACATGATGTCATTAAAATGCTTGAAGCTTATCAAAAAACTTGGGGGGCAAACTTTGGTGTGTTTCAAATACAGAGACGGGTAAAAGGGGTGGAAGTGGCAATATCAGGATTTTTTAACGGCAGTAATTTTATTAGGCCCGTTAACGTAAGTTTTGAGCATAAAAAGCTTTTCCCTAACGAACTCGGTGTATCAACTGGGGAAATGGGGACAAGCATGTTTTGGGCAGAAAAATCGCCAATATTTGAAAAGACCTTACTCAAAATGGAACAAACCTTAGCTGCGCACAATTTTGTGGGTCATATAGACATAAACACTATTGTCAATGGCAATGGAATTTATCCATTAGAATTTACCTCTCGCTTTGGTTATCCGCAAATCAATATTCAACTCGAAGGGATTATTGAAAACTTTGGAAACTTACTTTTAAAAATTGCAAAAGGCGAGAACTTTAAAATGAAGGTTAAAAAAGGTTTTCAAGTGGGTGCATATATGGTGGTCCCGCCCTTCCCATTTGACGACAAAAAAAGCTTTGAGATTTTTTCCAAGGACTCAGTCGTCTTATTTAAAACCCCAAACCGTGAAGGAATCCACCCTATTCAAGTTAAAAACATTAATGGCCAATGGCTCATCACAGGAAACTCAGGAATTGTCTTACTTATCGTGGGCACCGGCATGACCATGAAGGAGGCCCAAAAAAATATGTATAACCGAATCTCAAATATTATCATTAACAACAGCTATTACCGCAATGATATTGGTAATCGATGGGCGGAGGATTCGGACAAACTCCTTTCATGGGGATTACTCTAGAGATTTTATGCACTTTCAAAAGATCATAACCCCGACGGCTCAATTTTTCGATTTTCTGCCGATAGATTGGCAAAATGAATTACTGTCTCAATGGAACGAGTTATCCGAAACTGCAGAGGTCTACGGGCTTTACAAAGATGATTCTCTTAACAATTTAACCACAATGGGCATTATCTTTAAAACACAGCTACCGAGACTCACCCCCTTCGAAATGACCATTCAGAATGCCCTAAGTAGCTATTTATATATTGGATATGTATATACCATGCCAGAATTTCGCGGCAAAGGGTACGCCTCTCTTTGGTTTGACGCACTGAAATTGCACTTTCCCAAAGTCAATTTTTGGCTCACGATCGAAGAGCCTGAACTGGCCGAGTTCTACATAAAGAATGATTTTAAATTATTTAACGGCCCAAGGTTTGGCGATACCGGCGGGGAAATTTGTTTGATACTAAAACAAGACGGGTAATTTGATATATGAAGAATTGACCAAAAAACGCCTCAAGACCAATAATTATTTCACTAAATTAGGATTAATTTACATCGAGATGCGCAAGGACACGCTTTACCTTTTAATTGCATTACACTTTCCCCTTTGGATCATTAAGGACAGTTCATGGTATTTCTCATTGAATGTGGAAGGCGACTATATTTTCAAATATGTGTCGGTATCTTTTGCCCTGATAACCTTAATTATCTCTTTGATTCTTGTCTTTTATGCTGAAAATAAAATGGCTCGACTCGAGAATTTTATTTTGACCATTTGGCTCGCAGCAAATACCTCTTGGATGGCCCATGAATTATTTAATATTCACGCTGCGGCCAATGCAGCTAAAGGCTTTTTCATATTCGGATTTTTACTTATTCCCATTTATTCCTTTAAACTTCTGAAGGACTATCGTGCAAAAAAATTAAATACGCCAAACCAAGACTTTTAACCAAATCTTTAATGGAAATTATTATTATTTCACTTATTGCTTTTTTGGTGGCGATTTTGACCTTCTTTTCTGGTTTTGGATTAGGCACCATCCTCACGCCTGTGTTTATGTTTTTCTTTCCCGTTGAGCTTTCCATAGCATTAACAGGTGTGGTCCATTTTTTCAATAATATTTTTAAAATCATCCTGGTAGGGCGTCAAGCAAATCGAGAAGCTTTACTCAAGTTCGGGCTTCCAGCCGTAATCGCTGCTTTGGGTGGTTCCATAATATTGATCAATATTGCGGATGCCCCAGCCCTATTTACCTATTCAATGGGCGACAGTCTAATCGAAGTATCCACTGTAAAATTTATCATATCGATTCTCTTAATCATTTTTGCCAGTATGGATCTCATCCCATTTTTTCGAGAATTGACTTTTGACAAAAATAAATTGCCTATTGGGGGTATTTTGAGTGGATTTTTTGGCGGGCTATCTGGAAATCAGGGGGCCTTACGTAGTGCCTTTTTGATCAAGTCAGGGCTTTCAAAGGAGGCATTCATCGGAACGGCAGTGGTGGTCTCTACATTTGTAGATTTCACACGTCTTAGTATTTATGCAACCCGCTTTTCACAAGCCGGTCTGATAGATAATCTAAATTTAGTGATCTGTGCCACTCTTGCCGGAATCACTGGTTCATTCTTTGGCAATAGACTGTTGAAAAAAGTAACCTTAAAAAGATTACAAACGATAGTCGCCATTATGCTCATCCTCGTTGCCCTTGGTTTTGGCTCAGGACTGATTTAATTTTTTTAACTTGGTAAATATAATTTCACCAAAATTTCCAGACTATGTGGGGAGCGAATAAATGGACCGATAGAATGTTTAAAAGATATTGGTGGGCGGTTCTGATTTTGGCCCTGCTTTATTTAATCGTGAAGTTTTCCTGAAAATAAATTACCTGAGTGTAAAAAGCTAACCTAAAGGCAAATCTTCCTCTTTTTTATCCTCTACGTATTGATCCAAGTCTTGGCCCTGATTGCGCTCAATTCTCTCTTGATGCGCTTTTGTCGTCCACATAAAATATACGTATATCGCCAAAATGATGAAGCCGTATGTAAACATTAAGCCATTCTCCATCACTTTGAACTTTTATTTTTGTTCTGTATTTGTGCCAAAACTAATGTAAATGCGAGTATAGTAAGGGGCCATAATCCCACATATAACCCTTCAAGTTTACTTCCTGAAAACCACAAGAACACCGAGTAGATTAAGGCAAAAAACGCCAAGACAATCGGATAGTACTTATTAAGAAAACTCATGCATTAATATTTCGGGAAATTTAAGTAAAATTTAAGTCACTTCAACTAATTTTTCTCGGTAGTTGTTTGTTCCCGTTTTGCAATACAAAC
>RFXU01000105.1 GCA_009921505.1 Flavobacteriaceae bacterium | reverse complement strand
AATCAAATTCATCAGACCAAACTAGCGTTTGAGCGAAGACGCATGGGCCAAAAATTAAAAATGTGATCAGGAAATTGTATCGAAAAATTATGGGCATAATATCGTTTTAAGTTTCAATTGAGCCTCAAAGATACACGCTATAAATGAGATTATTTTGGTATTTTTAGAGGCAATACGCTAAGATCTGCTAAAAAATGACCCAAACTCAGTCACAAAGTCGCTACCCACAACTCGTGCTTTTAGTAATGATCGTTTTTTTTGTTATTTCATTCATCACGAATATTTTAAATTCAATTATTGTAGCGGTCAAAGACAGTTTTGACTTAAGCCTGAGCGCAGCGGGGTTTTTACCTTTTTCTTTTTTTATCGCTTATGCTGTGATGTCTATTCCGGCAGGTTTCCTTGCCGAACGCTTTTCGAGTAGAAGTTTGTTGTCCTGGTCCTTTGCCGTGATTGTAATGGGCTGTTTTTCGTTTGTTTTAAATCCGACATACCCTTATTTTTTGGGGACGCTCTTTGTACTGGGGCTATGCATGGCCATATTACAGGTGATCATTAATCCAATGCTTAGATTTGCCGGGGGTGAGGAACATTTTGCTTTTAACTCTGTTTTGGCCCAAGTCGTTTTTGGTGGCGCATCTTTTTTAAGTCCATGGCTTTATATGGAATTGGTCAAAGAACAAACTTATGATTTGGTCGCCGTTTTATTGCCCGGATGGATTCCAGAAAATTTACCTTGGTTGTCCCTTTATGTCTTTTTCGCTTTGATGGCTTTAATCATATTAGGGGTAATTTGGATGATTCCATTCCCTAAAGTTGAACAAAGCAAGGAAGAACAAATTGGGGCGATTTCAGCCTATAAGGAATTGCTCATGAATCGTTGGGCCTATTTGTTTTTCTTGGGGATTTTTGCCTATGTTGGATTTGAACAGGGTGTGGGCAATTGGATGGCCGAGTACTTAAGGGCACACCATCATTTTACTGATGATACCATCGGGACCGCTACTGTTTCCTATTTTTGGGCCATGCTCACTGTGGGCTCCTTAATAGGTTTACTGCTTTTAAAACTTTTTGATAGCAAAAAAGTGTTGCTTTTGAGCAGTTTCGCCACAATAGTCTTTTTATTAAGTTCCTTATATGGCTCGGCAAAATGGGCGTTGGTGGGATTTCCCGCCATTGGTTTTTGTATATCCGTAATGTGGTCCATTATTTTTTCCCTTGGCCTCAATTCAGTAAAACATCATCACGGTGCCTTGTCTGGCATTTTATGCACCGGGATTGCCGGTGGAGCAATTTGGCCTTTGATTGTTGGATTTTTGGGAGATTTGATTCCTTTACAATTCGCTATGACGGTACTATTATTGCCTTTGTTTTATATTCTGTCCATTGGAATTTGGGCCAAACCATTAATTCGCAATAAAACGATTCGCTAAGGGCAAACCCAACGTAAAACAATTTAATAATGAGCAACAATAAGCAACATACTCTTGGCATAGACATCGGTGGCACCAACATTGACATGGGATTAATGGCCAATGGAGTGCTGGTCCAAAAAACAAGTTTTGCCGTTGATGCCTTTACAGATCGACAAGAATTATTGACTCAATTAATTGATTCTATTGGCTCGTTTGAGTTAAATGAAGTCCGCGGAATCGGTGTTGGCGTTCCCGGAATTATCAATCCAGAGAGTGGCTTTATTTTCGATTTGCAAAATCTTCCGATGTGGTACAAATTGCCTTTAGGAGAAATTTTATCCAAAGAATTTTCTTTGCCGGTAAAGCTAAATAATGACGCTAGTTGTTTCGCTTTAGGACATGCTCATTATGGCCTTGGAAAACAATCCAATAACTTTGTGGGCCTTACCCTCGGCACAGGACTCGGTATGGGTATTATTATTAATCGGTCCCTTTATTCTGGAGTTTTGGCGGGTGCCGGTGAAATTGGTATGTTGCCTTACAACAATGGAATTGTTGAGGAGTTCGCGGCAAGCGCATACTTTAAAAGACATTTTGGCCAATCAGCAAAAGATCTTCACCTTCAGGCGCAGCAGGGAATGGATATGGCTTTAGAAGCCTTTAAAGATTATGGGGTGCATCTTGGAAATGCGATTAAAATAGTTATGTCGATGTTGGCTCCAGAGCTAATTATTTTAGGGGGTTCAATTGCTCATGCCTTTCCGTATTTTAGGGATTCTATGCAGAGTACGATAAATGGATTTGAGTATACTGAGCAACTCGAACAAACTAAGATTCTAAATTCTGGCAGTTCGGAAATGGGGATCATGGGTGCTGCTGCATTAATAGCCCCTTAATTTTTCTTAATTTTAAGTTAAGTCAGCTTTGAACAGAGTTCATTGTTTTGTACATTCACAAAAAAAAATAATCATGGTAAAATTTTACAAAAGTTTAGTCCTTTCATTGTTTGTGAGCCCATTATTATTGGCACAGACGCCTGCCCAACGTGCAGAGATAACGCGGGATTACGATTTCGCTAAGCTCGCAGAATTGCGTGCAGAATATCTGCAGGCCGAGCAAGAACAAAGAGCTCAAGCCTTAGAAATGGCTGCAATCAAAGGATGGCCTGAAACCATACAAGGAGAAAATGGTTTTTATGGCTCATTAATTGGGATTTATGAAAATGGACAACCCAAATATCGTGTTACGCATAACCGGGAAGGAGCAATAACCACCCGAGCCAACACATTACATACCGGTGGTGTGACGGGGCTTAATCTTGATGGCCAAGACATGATCGTAGGTGAATGGGATGGGGGTTCTGTTAGTGGGAATCATCCACTTCTAGCTGGTCGTGTTGAGCAAATTGACGGCTCTACAAATACAAGCGATCACGCGACCCACGTTGCAGGTACGCTTATCGGTAACGGTACTGTGGCCAATGGTGCTGCCAAAGGAATGCTGCACGAGGGCACCCTTTGGGCGCATGATTGGTTTAGCGATTATCCAGAAATGATAGCCGCGGCCGCTGACGGTCTTTTAGTGTCTAACCATTCTTATGGAAGTAACATTCAAAACGCACCGCTTTGGCGCTTGGGCTATTACGATAACGATGCCCGTGGTCTCGATAACATCCATTATAACGCTCCGTTTTATCTCGCTTGTGTTTCTGCTGGAAACGACCGTCAAAGTGGCGTTAATCCAGGAGATGGTGGATTTGATTATTTAACCGATATGTCCACTGCAAAGAACGCTTTGACCGTGGCAGCGACTTTTGAAGTTTTAAATTATACCGGTCCGTCTAGTGTTGCTATGTCAGGCTTTAGTAGCTGGGGTCCAACAGATGATGGCCGTGTTAAGCCAGACATTTCAGGTAAAGGGGTAAACATGTACTCTTCAGTAGGCGCGCAAGGTTACGCAAACTACAGTGGAACTTCTATGTCAAGCCCAAATGTTGCCGGAAGTATTGTTCTGTTACAACAATATTATAATCAGCTGAACAGTAGTTTTATGAAAGGGGCTACGCTTCGTGGTATGGTTATTCACACAGCCGATGAGACTGGTTCTGCTGATGGTCCTGACTATAGATTCGGTTGGGGACTATTAAATGTTCAGCGCGGTGCTGAGGTTATCGCTGGAAGAAATGACTCTTCCTATATTATCGAAGAAAGTTTAGCCTCTGGTGAAACAATTGTTTTCAGTGTAAGCGCTGCAGGGACAGAGCCACTTAGAGGGACTGTGGCTTGGGCAGATCCTCCGGGAACGCCTTTAGCACCGAATGCCACGAGTTTAGATGACCCTACACCAATGCTTGTAAATGATATTGATTTTAGATTAATTAGTGCCGCCGGAGTTGAGGCTTTTCCATGGAGATTAGATCCAGGAAACTTTACGGGTGCTGCGACTCAAGCTGATAATTTTGTCGATAATATCGAGAAAATAGAAATATCTGGTGCCGTAGGGACTTACTCTGCAAAAATTTCTCACAAAGGTGCAAACTTAGTTGAAGGTGCTCAGGACATCTCAATCATCATCAGTGGTATGGGAACTCCAGATTTCTTTGCATTAACTCATGATGGTCAGGTTTATCTTTGTCTTGGAGATACTGTTGCTGATTTTACGGTTGACTTTAATCCATTAAATGGATATGCAGGTGGCGTTTCATTTACAGCGACAGGATTGCCTTCTGGAGTAAGTGCTAGTTTCTCGAATCCAACCTTATCGGATACTGGGTCTACGACCATGACCTTGAGCGGGGTTGAAAATTTAGCCGCCGGAGATTACACCATCGTAATTGATGTTGTTGGAACAGGAGAAACTCAGTCAATTTCAGTAACACTAACGGTTCTTAGTGATGATCCAAGTACAGTACCTATGTCTGATTTGTTGGATCCTGTAGATGAGGCTGTTGATATTCCAATTGTTTACGAACTAAAATGGTCCAATGGTGGTCCAACAGTGACAAGCTATGACGTTCAGGTTTCACGTGATAGTGACTTTACCAACGTTCAGTTTGCACAAAGTTCAGATTTCCCATCCTCTCTAATTTTAGGAATGCAAGAGGGTTATACTTACTGGTGGCGTGTTCGAGGGAACACGGAATGTGCCGTTGGCGATTGGTCTCCTGCGTTTACATTTACTGTAGCCGGAGTATTGGGTATTGAATCTCAAGAATCATTAGGGTTATCATTGTACCCAAATCCAGCGTCACAATCCTTTAATCTGCGCTCTGAAACCCCGATGCAACGCATTGAAATGCGTAATGTTTTAGGTCAAGTCGTGCTTATTGAGGATATTCAGAGTACTGAGGCTCAGGTCAATGTTGACGCATTAAGCCAAGGAACTTACTTTGTCCGCGTATATCGCGATGGCGTTATTGCTAATTTGAAATTAGTTAAAGAGTAATTTTCCATATAATTTGAAATAAAAAATAGCCCGGCATTTGCCGGGCTATTTTGTTTAAAGAAGGAACTAAGTTTAATCATCTGAATGCGAAAACCAAAATAAACCCTACTTCGATAAGTGCATATCAATTATGGGGCATTTCAAATTGACTGAGCCATTCTAAGCGTTTATCCATCATCATTCGAATGAATGATTTGTTCTCATTATAGTTTCGGTTTTTTTCAAACTTAATCACCAAACCCTGAGCGTGGATACTGAACCAATCAGAGTCAAAGATAATGAGCTCATGATAGGGAATGATCCAACCCATTCTCTTACCTCCATTTGTGGCATAAAGTATGATTCCGTTGGGCCTGAGCTCCATATTTCCGTATAAAATGTCTTGAAATTTATTTTTTAACGGCCAAAATCCTTCGCTATAACTATGGATCATCATACGGCGTGAACCGATACGCCCTATGCTTAGTCGATCGAAAAGACCGTAGGCAGGGCCTAATTTAGTTTGCGCACACTGATCAAAATCTTCGTTGGGTTGGGTGGTGTCAAATACCATTTATTCGATGTTTGTTTTGTTTCGTCTGCAACGTTCGCTGCAATAAAGCACATTTTCCCAGTCTCGCGCCCATTTTTTTCGCCATGCGAAAGGTCTTTGGCATTGGACACAAATTTTCTGAGGTAAAAATTCTTTTTTCATTTATGAAATCATTGAAATAAGCTCTATTAGGCAATACTGAGTTCTTGTTTTAAATACTTGCTACAGCTCTTCCAATAGGGAAAAAATGATGGTTTGTAAGGGGCTTGATCGCTCAGCCAGTCCCTCGCGTCTAGGACATCTGCCGGATAAGCTAATGTCGGATGTTCTTTGGCATAGAATACACGATCAGAAAAGTGCATTCGGAGTCGATCAAAGGAGCCTATAAATACCTTAATCTCCGGGATATTCTCATGGGCTAAATCGAGTATAAAGTTCAAAACGCGTTTACTTGTAGGGTATTGATTAAAATAATCGGGTTCGAGTAGTAATATTCGATGTGCCGATAAATCCTTGCGCCACAAAGGGTCAAGATTATAGGGTGCATAGATGCAGATTGCCTTTTTTTCATTAGCAAATTCAGGAAGGATATTGTCTTGTTCGAGGCTTAGGATGTGATTCATCTCGGAAAGTGGCTCCAAAACATGTTCTCTCAAAACTTCGGGAACGGCTTGATTGGGCAAATCTTCGTAGCTAAAATCTAAAAAAGTCTTCCATTGGTTCGAATGACAAAAATGATTTATGTTATCCTGATTGGCCCAATACTTTTTGTTCGCGTTAGAACCCGCCACCCATTGCCAACTCAGGGCGTTACTGGCCCAATCCCCGTCTAATAAATGAGCAAACATCCACTGGGCCGGAATATGCCAGTGGTATTGACCTACATTACAAACAATACTTGCTAGATACATCCGCAAATGGTTGTGAAGATAGCCGGTTTGGTAAAGTTCCTCAATAGCCTTATCAATAACGTCAATTCCGGTGTCGGCCTCTTGAATGGCCCTGGGGAGTCCATGGAAGCTCACATTTTGTTGAGGATGCTTTAGATCCTGGTTGATGGCCGCACCGTGATGCTGCCACTGCCTTTGCCAAAAGTCACGCCAAGCGAGCTCCTGAACAAACTTCTCCATTTGATAAAGTTTAAATCCTCGTTCGAGCAGTCTGTTGTAGACCATTCGCGTAGAGATTACTCCTCTGGAAATATAAGGGGAAAGTCGAGTTTCTTGATTTGGCGTATACCAAAGGGTCTATGGCATCTATTTGAGCA
Source organism: Flavobacteriaceae bacterium (assembly GCA_009921505.1). Taxonomy (GTDB): domain Bacteria; phylum Bacteroidota; class Bacteroidia; order Flavobacteriales; family Flavobacteriaceae; genus BACL21. Next base: position 421 of record RFXU01000105.1, on the reverse strand, counting down.
AGTATATCTTGATATTTAGTTGAAAATTCAGGCATATATTACCAGGGTTCTTTAGAGGTTTGGGAGTGCCAATTTGGTCAGCGATACCTTTATTCTTTCTGCAATTGATTAACGTTTACTGATTTTATTTCCACTGATATTGCGCTGTCGGCTGCACTTAAATCGTTTAATCTCTGAATTTCGCTTTTTAAGGTGCTTCTGGCTTACCCCGCTGTTGACGCGTTTGCGCCAAAGGTTAAAACTACCCCGCTTCAAGGTCTTACGCATTAATTCAATGACCTTTTTCTCAGGTAAACCAAACTGATACTCTATGGCCTCAAAAGGGGTACGATCCTCCCAAGCCATTTCAATGATGCGATCAAGTTCAGCCTCGGTAAATTGTCTTTGATCACTCATGGTCCTGGTGTCTTTGCCAAATACG
>RFXU01000104.1 GCA_009921505.1 Flavobacteriaceae bacterium | reverse complement strand
CGCTTGAGTGAGGTGGCGACAAAATCTGTTCCGCTACTTTTTGCTTGGATCGCGATATAGAGATAAGTGTCATCAAACAAGAACTTAATGTATGTGGGGTATTGAGCGGGTAAGGTGTCTGTTGGAAAGTTTTGACGAAAATGACTTATTGTTTGGGCATTTATCCAAGCCTCATCATTTAGATTCCCATCTATGACTGGCGGCTTATTGGTATATCTGGCCTCGGCATTAGGTGCGTTCTGCCCAAATAAAATTAAGGGGATAAAAAAAAGAAACAATAGTGGGGTAAAATTGGCTTTATTCATAAAAAGATAGTCCCCGATAGGTTATTAATTTAATATTTGAAAGTAAGTTTCTTTTTGAATCAATGGTTGTTAAATACTGTTAAAATATTGGCTATTGTAAAACGAGCAGATTAATTCCGTAATTTTAGAGGAAAGGCAAAATACTATTATTACTGAAATTCCTGCTGCCACAATCAAAAATAATGTTCTACTATGATGTCTATTGAATTCCGATCTTCGTGCCCCATCTCTAACACCTTGGATATAATTGGCGATAAATGGTCTTTATTGATCATACGTGATTTGTTTATTGGAAGGAGCACCTATTCCGAGATGCTTCAAGCCCCCGAAAACATAGCCACTAATATACTCGTTGATCGCTTAAAAAAATTGATTTCTTACGGATTGATTGGATTCCACAAAAAAAAGAATGACGGGAAAACAAAATATTATTTCTTGACAGATGCGGGCATTGATTTGATGCCATTGCTTTGTGATATAATGAATTGGAAACGAAAGCATCATCCAGAATGGGAAACACACCCAATTGCCCAAGAAATGTATCACATTATAGATGCTGAGGGCTGTGAAGCTTTATTTCAAAAGAATATCCAATTAAAACGACAGGAGCGTGAGCATCTGCTCATGTCCTAAATTAATTTAAAATTGAAGTTATCGCTGTTTTTTATACCTTACAATAATAATTTAACAGCAGGATGTTAAGACGAAAATTTATAAGTAAAGCTGCCACTAGCGGGCTTTTAATAACAAGCATTCCCTCCTTAGCACAATCGTCCATTTTAACTCCAAACAAAGAGTCTCATGGAGCAATTAACCACAGTGTTTGTCATTGGTGCTTTGAACAGATTCCTTTAGAAGATTTTTTGATCACGCTACGGCGATTGGGTATCGGTGCCATTGATCTTGTAGGGCCAAAGGATTGGCCGCTTCTTAAAAAGCATAATATTCATTGCTCCATGTGTAATGGGGCAGAATTAGGCTTGACAAAGGGGTTTAATAATCCTAAATATCATACACAGCTCATTGAAAATTATTCTCGACTCATTCCAATGGTTGCCCAAGCAGGTTACACCAATCTGATTTGCTTTAGTGGCAATCGCGACGGGATGAGCGATAAAGAAGGTCTAGCCAATTGTGTCGCCGGCTTGAGTAAGATTTTGCCCATTGCAGAGGCCCATGGCGTTGTTTTGCAAATGGAATTGTTTAATCAAATAGACCACCCAGATTATATGTGTGATCACTCCGATTGGGGCATTGAATTATGTAAAGCCCTTGGCAGTGATTCTTTTAAATTGCTTTATGACATCTACCATATGCAGATTCAAGAGGGAGATATTATAAGAACAATTCAAAATAATCACCAATACTTTGGTCATTACCACACGGCAGGGGTTCCCGGACGCCACGAGATCGACGATTCACAAGAATTGTATTATCCTGCGATAATGAGAGCGATTGCCGCAACCGGCTTTGAAGGTTATGTCGCTCAGGAATTTATCCCCACCTCGGATGATCCAATAGCCTCTTTAGTGAAGGCTGTTGAGATTTGTGATGTCAAAAAATAAACTGCTTTTCTGGGATTAATCGAAATTGCTCCTGATATAATCCTTAAACTCTTGCCAGTTTTCTTTGTTTAGTCGATAGCGCATGCGGTCTTCAGAAATATTGCCTTCGATAAGCCCCAAAGCACGTAACTCTTGAATGCCTTTTTGAACCGCTTCTTTCGGAAGTTTGAGATGGTCTGCCAGACAGCTTTCCTGCCAATCATCACTCGCCGTCAGACATTCTAGTATGGCTACTTTGATAGGATGCGCCATAGCAGAAGCGGCGGCAGCCAATTTAATTTGATTTTCAGTAAACATTCGGCAGGCTAGGGCATTTAATTATTCGGATGAACAAAATAAGTAAAAAAATATTGTTTTTCAATGATTTTTGGCTTTCGGATAACTGTTAAAACTAAATACTTTATTTAATTGGCTTGGGTTATGATTAAATTATGATTCAACGGAATCCAAATAAAGCATCCAATTTAAGAGTCCGTTGTGGCAGAGTAAAAGTCAAAGTAAAATAAGACTTCCATAGGCACCTCAAGAGCCATGGACAATCTCATGCCGAGTTCCAAGCTTGGATTATAACGATAGCTTTCTATTGATATTATTGTTTGTCTACTTACCTTGAGATAATCCGCAAGTTTTTGTTGCGACCAATCCTTTTGTAATCGGTATTCTTTGACGCGATGGCGAAAGATCATAAAGAATTCACTTTAAATATTGTACTTTTAAATGAAGTTATGCTGCTCAAGTATTGAAATTGCTTTGTAAATATAGTGATTTTAGTGTAAAGCATTATTTACATCTCAAGAGTAAAGTGTACTTTACCTAAATAATGTAAAGTATGCTTAACTAAAACAGTGTGTGTTGAAACAATAAAAATTCAAACTCCAGCCCGATGAAAAGAAGAACATTTGTAAAGCTTGGAAGTGCCGCTTACGCAGCGAGTCTCTTGCCATTTTCATGTATGAGTCAGAATGAATCAGTGGCCAAAATGGGGCTACAATTATATACGGTCCGTGATGCGATGGAGCGTGATGTATTGGGTACATTGAAAGCCCTCAAAGTCATGGGCTACACTAATTTTGAATCCTATGGGTACGACGCATTGAATAAAACCTATTATGGGATGAGTCCAGAGCAATTCAAGAATATGCTCGATGAACTCGAATTGTCCACTGATAGCGGCCACTACGGTTTTGCTGATTATTTATGGTCTTCGAAGGAAGAATTGCTTGCCTATACAGATGCTTGCATTGAAGGGGCTTCGCGACTTGGAGATGAATTTATTGTCTGGCCTATTGTTCGCGAGGCCGATCGTAATCCAGAGGGGTTTAAAAAGCTGGCAGAACAATTGAGTATTATTGGAGAGCGGGCTTCAGCGGCGGGTATGGGCTTTGCTTATCATAATTTTGGTTATGAGTTTGTGCAATACGATGAATTTATCCCCTATCAATACATTATCCAACAAACAGATCCCGCTAAGGTCAAACTTGAAGTTGATTTTTATTGGGTAGCCCGTGCAGGGATGTATACGCCCAAGGAAATAATTGAACTTGCCCCTGGACGCTTTCCACTTTGGCATATTAAAGATATGGATAAGGTAACTCAAGATTATACAGAACTTGGAAATGGGTCAATCGATTATAAACGTTTGATGCCGGACCCCGATCGAGCGGGTCTTAAGCACCACTATATTGAACAGGGGGGTAATTTTGCTCAAGATTCGATGAGTAGTGTGGCGCAAAGCGCGCAGTATTTTAAAAAGGAATTGACGCATCTGATGAAAAAAATAGGACTTTGGTCGAGTACTGCTCTGGTGACTGGAAACATGATCGGTTCGGGTATTTTTTTATTGCCCGCCACGCTGGCCGCTTTTGGGGGAATTGGACTCATGGGTTGGCTGTATTCGGCTATTGGCGCCTTGCTTTTTACCTTGGTTTTTCGACAACTGAGTCAACGCCTGCCTGAAACCATCGGCGGGCCCTATGCTTATGTAAAATTCATGCTCGGCGATTTTTGGGGCTTTTTGGTAGGTTGGGGCTACTGGGTTTCGATTTGGTGCACGAATGCAGCGATCGCGGTGGCCTTTGTGGGTTATTTATCTGTTTTTATTCCCGAAATCAACCACAACACTCCGCTGGCGATCAGTTGCGGTCTTGGCGCGATTTGGGGACTTAGTGCTGTGAATAGCCTTTCAATTCGCACAGTCGCTTGGGTACAAAAAATAACTACAGTTCTCAAACTCTTACCTATTTTGGCCATCGGGTTTATCGGAATCTTTTACATTGATTGGTCTTTGATCAATTTTGACAATCTCTCGGGTCAAAGTGATTTTCAGGCCATTTCGGCGGTAACCACGCTGACTCTTTTTGCTTTTTTGGGACTAGAATCGGCCACAGTCGCCAGTGGGCGAACTAAAAACGCCGCAAAAACAGTAGGTCAAGCGGGAATGATCGCTCTTGGGATTACAGGAGTCACTTATATTTTATCCTCTGTCGCCATTTTTGGGATTCTTCCCCCAGAGGTCCTACAAGATTCATCGGCCCCTTTTGCCGATGCTGCTTCAGTATTTTGGGGCGAAAAAGCTAAATATATTGTAGCGGCCGGCGCTATCGCCGCGACCCTTGGGGCCTTGAACGGCTGGTTGCTCATACAAGGTCAAATCCCATTGGCTTCTGCCCAAGACGGACTTTTTCCTAAAATTTTTGCTCGGGTTAATCGGCATGGGGCGCCAATTATCGGAATCGCTATATCAAGTGTATTGGCCTCTACGGTTTTAACCTTTAGGTTTTCTGAACAGCTGGCGCAAGTCTTTGGCTTTATGATGAATCTTTCAACACTTTCAGTGCTGACGCCTTATTTGATGACCATAATCAGTCTGCTGTTGCTGCTCAAAAAAGACGCTATCCCTAATCGAATGATGCAAGCGGTTTCTTATTTATCGATCGCCTTTTGTCTTTGGATCATTTACGGCTGTGGCCTTGAAGTAGTGGCCTATGGAAGCCTGTTGGTGTTGGCGGGAATTTTCATTTACTTTACGGTAATCAAGTCTAAAAAATGAGTTCATTTTTTGTCCATCCAGATATAAAAAAAGCCGAAACCCTGCCGGCTCAATTTTATCGTGATCCCGAGGTATTCCAAAGGCTCGCCGATGAGGTATTCTGCAAAACATGGCAATTTGTTGGGGATCAAGAAACCCTATTGCCGCTGAGTGAATCGCACGCGCCATTGAATTTTTTGTCGCCGCTTATTGAGGAGCCTCTGCTCTTGGTGCGCGATCAATCAGAGCAAATACGTTGCATGTCTAACGTCTGTACCCATCGAGGGAATCTTTTGGCCCATCACCCAGGCCGAGGCAAACAACTCATTTGTCATTATCACGGACGACGCTTTGGCTTAGATGGACAATTCAAAAGCATGCCCGAATTTGAACAGGCAGAAGACTTTCCGCGCCCCTGCGATCATTTACATCAGTATCCTTTGCGCAATTGGCATGGCTTGCTTTTTACCAGTATTGAACCTGCTTTTGATCTTGATGAGGTTTTAGGTCAGATGCAAGAGCGGGTTGGATTTATGCCACTCGATCAGCTCAAATTTGACCCTGTGCGCAGCCGTGACTATCTGGTCAACGGTCATTGGGCGCTGTATTGCGACAATTATTTGGAGGGATTTCATATTCCGTTTGTCCACCAGGGCCTCAATGCAGCCATTGATTACGAGACCTACGAAACGCATTTGTACCCGCACATGAACCTTCAAATCGGATTCAGTAAGGGGGATGCGCCTAGTTTTACACTACCAAAGGGACATCCGGATTATGGTAAGGCGGTCTCGGCCTATTACTATTGGGTTTTCCCCAATATGATGTTTAACTTTTATCCTTGGGGACTCTCGATTAATGTGGTGCGGCCCATCTCAAAAAAGCAGTCCAAAGTCTCTTTTATAACCTATGTTTTGGACGCCTCTAAACTGGATCAAGGTGCTGGCGCTGATTTGGATAAGGTCGAGCGCGAAGATGAATTTGTAGTCGAGGCAGTCCAAAAAGGCATTGAATCGCGGCATTATTCTACAGGGCGTTTTAGTCCCACCCGAGAGCAGGGGGTCCACCATTTTCATCGCTTGCTCGCGGAGTTTCTCCATCAATAGCCATATTGCGTTATTCACGAATTAATCAAGTCGAAACCATAAGGGCACGCCGGTTTTTTTCGTATGCGGCGTAATGATTAAAATAAGTTTACTTGCAATTAACAATATTAATGTTAAATTTGAGCAAGCAACCATATTGTAATCTTTATACAACAAACCATGAAAAAATTAATTTTAAGCTTAATGCTTGTGGTCTTTGCATTACCCATGAGCGCACAATCCGATTTTTACGTAACCCTTTGGTACGGACAGGTCAAAAATTCTGATGCCCAAAGCCACATTGAAATCGAACGTGAGTATTATTCGAAAATGTGGAAAGAACAAATTACCCAAGGCAACATTCTGGGATGGGACATGTGGCAAATCTTGAATCCTGACGTCAATGAAATGACCACGACTTTTATTTATGTGACTTTACACACGAGCCCGACATTTTCAATGAGTCCAGTGAATTCCATTCCAGGGAAATCCGATGAGGATTGGCAAGCGGCTCAAAAAGAGGCCATGAGTCATTATGTTAAGAATTACTCTGTGGTAATGTCGGTTAAAGGCGGTTACGGGCCTCAAATGGGCGGAACTCCACCCGAATATGCCGTATTGAACTACATGCAAGTAGATCCTTATCGCGCTGCAGAGTACGAGCGTGCTGAGTTGGAAGATTTTATGCCTTCATTCAAAGAAAACGACAAAGTTCGTAAAGGATGGGGTCTACATAAAGTATTGAATCACTACGGTACAGAAAACCCGATCAACTACGTGACGGCAGACTTTTATGACAGTTACGATGCAATTTTGACTGCTCGTAACAATACAGGAGAGATGTCAGAAGAAGATATGGCTTTTTGGAAAAAATTTGATGAAGTCAGAACCCTTGCAGATTCACATATTGTTCGATTAGTTCAGGCTGTTCGATAATTACTTTAAATTGGAATACAAAAAAAGGCCGCGATAATCGCGGCCTTTTTTATTTGATCCTTTGGTTGGATAACATAGCACTTATTCTTGCATTAACGCGGCGTTATAATACGCATCTTCGCGCCAAATCACTCCTTCGTCGTCTAGCCAATGCTGATTGTGTGA
>RFXU01000103.1 GCA_009921505.1 Flavobacteriaceae bacterium | reverse complement strand
ATCAATTAAATTGTCTACAGAGCCGTCATTTTGAGTCGCACTCAATAGGCTCGCTGCAAAATTAGAGGCTCCATTAAAAGACTCTGAATTATCGGTTGGATCGATAATTACATCTTCCTCTTTCTGACATGAGGTTACAACCGCTAAGGTGAAAAAGGCAATAAATAAGAATTGAAAATTTATCAATTTCATGGTTTAAAATTTGTGATTACACTAATATAACCGATTACTCTTTGCTTACCCTACCCTCCTGCTCGATTTTTTGTAATTTTATGTGCGCCTAACCTTTTAATATGGACCAAAACGTTTGCGAGGAGTCTATATTTTCCCGCATTTATCAAAAATGGGGTCAGGCCCTATTTAATTTTATTCGTTATAAAACAAAAGATGTTGATCAAGCCAATGATTTAGTGCAAGAAGCATTTATCACACTTTGGGATCATTGTGCTGAAGTTTCCCCGGAAAAAGCCAAATCATACCTCTATACTGTAGCGAATCGAAAATTTTTAAATCAAGTCGCTCATCTAAAGGTAGTCCAAAGACATCAATCAGAAACGTCCACTGGAATCCACCAAGAGAACCCTGAATTTTTATTAGAACATCAAGAATTTGAAAACACGCTTCAAAGGGCTATTGACGCACTTCCAGAGGGACAAAAAACAGCATTTCTAATGAATCGCATCGACCAAATGACCTATGCTGAAATTGCAGAAGTGTTAGAAATTTCGGTAAAAGCGGTTGAAAAGCGCATGCATTTGGCGCTAAAAACTTTGCGCACAGAAATTCAAGAACTAAAAAACAGGTAGGGTATTTATTGCTCAGATTGTTACTATTAAAAAGTATTAAGGCAAATGAATCAAAAACTACTCGATAAATTTCTCAATCACCAAGCCTCTAAAGAGGATATTGAATCCCTAAAAAGTGATCCAGAAACTGCAGAATTCATAAGCCTTAGTGAACAAGCTGCAAGCCTCAAATATGAAGGATTTCAGGCCCAAGAAAATTGGCGCATGATAAATAAACACATCAGCGAGGTATCAAAACGCAACATAAAAACACAAAACAAATCCTCATTTACAGGGTTAATAAAATTAAATCCCTCTTCCCAAGTGTATTGGCGCGTTGCGGCCATACTCATCATTGTCATAGGGACATATTTTTTCTTAAGCCCAAACCATACAACCTTAATTACTCCTGAAGGCGTTCACCAAAGCTGGACCCTACCCGACGGCTCTGAAATTTCACTCAATGCCGGGTCTCAGGCAAATTATGAACTTGAGTCTTGGAAAAATGAACGGGTCATTGAGCTTGATGGCGAGGCCTTTTTTGATGTAACAAAAGGCAGCACCTTTAGTGTAAAGACAAATTCCGGTGTAGTGTCTGTATTGGGTACGGAATTTAATATCAAGGTTCGTGAAAATCAATTTTTTGTGCATTGTTTCGAGGGGTTAGTTAAAGTTCAAACCCAAGACACCACACTCATGCTCCCAGCAGGAAGTGGTATGAAATTAGACGACGGACTTTTAACACAAGAATTAGTAACCATCGGTGCAAAACCCGATTGGATTAACGGGGAGAGTAGTTTTCATAACACATCGCTGATGGAGGTGCTCAACGAAATAGGGAGGCAATACGCCATAAATATCCGCTACAGTGCAGAATTTACCTCATTAGTCGAAACGTCGATGTTCAGCGGCAGCTTTACCCATAATGATTTGAATATTGCCCTGAAATCAGTTTGTCAGCCCTATGGCTTAAACTTTGAACGATTAGGGAATGAGGTTCGTATATTCCGAGACTAATGGGGCGTACTTCGAGTAATAATATGGCTCTTTTGGTCCTAGGTTTTTTACTAATGGCCAGCCTTAAGAGTTATGGTCAAATAAGCCACGCGGTCAAACTCGCCGATTATTTATTGGAATTAGAGCAAGTATACGATGTTAAATTTTCCTATCGCCCAGAGGATATTGAAGGACAAAATCTCAGTTTAAATCAGCAGATCGAAGGACTCGGTGCCCATCTTGATTATATACAATCTGAAACTGGGCTCTGGGCCCAGCAAATCGATCGCCGATATATTAGTCTTAGCCGTACATCGGTCTCACGCAGTGTATATTGTGGGCAAGTATTGGATGGAGTTAGCCATCTCCCGATGTTAGGGGCAAGCATTCAAGTCATCGGCACTGCATATGGAACAATGACCGATGAAAATGGTAAGTTTTTCATTGACCACACAAAACTTACTGGTGATTTGCGCATTTCTTATATCGGCCAAAAGTCTTTGATTGTCTCCGCAGATGAAATTAAAAATAGTTTTTGCCCCATATTTTATAGTCAAAGTGATCCCACTACTTTAGAAACTGTGAGCATTGGACGTTTTCTCACTACAGGGATTGTACAGCGCGGCCAAGGGAATTATCTAATCAACACCAAAGGGTTCGGTCTTCTTCCCGGGCAAACACAAAATGACGCGCTTTGGTTTGCGCAGGCGCTACCGGGCATTCAAAGCGCCAATGAAACCGTTTCTACCCTGAATATCCGCGGCGGGGCCAATGATGAAAACAACATTAGCTGGGAGGGGATTCGAATGTATCAATACGGTCATTTTTTTGGCCTTATATCTGCTTTTAATCCTTTTTTAAGCACGGAGCTAGAGGTATATAAAGTAAGTGCACCGGGTGAATTTCGAAATTTCGTATCCGGGACCATGAATATCAGCAGTTCAGATGTGCTCCCTGAAACGTCTCGCTACTCTTTTAGCATAAACTTGTTAGACGCTCAATTTGCCGCAGAAATAAAGGCCAATGATAAAATTGGCATCAAGCTAGCAGGGCGAACCTCTTATAATCGATGGTTACCAACCCCTTTGTACGACAGCTATTTTGGTCGCATGTTTCAAGACACAGAAATCACCAACAACCAAAGTAACAGTGCCTATGATCAAGTCGATTTTAAAGAACTATTCTATTTTTTAGATGTTGGCGGCAAAATAAATTATCGCTTAAGTAACAAAACCAAAGTCAAATTGGCTTTTATGGCCATAGAAAATCACTTTGAATTCACTGAGGCTCAAGGCCCGCTTGAAAAAGTAAACAAACTTGAACAAAAATCGAGTGTTATGGGGCTATTCGCAGATCATCGATGGTCTGAATACCAAAAGACTTCTGCTAAAATTTCTATTAATCAATATAGTTTAGATGCCCTGAATCAAGAATTTTTTAGCAGTCAAACTTTAAAGCAAGACAACGAAGTATTGGATTTAGACAGTTTTGTACGCCATGAAGTAAACTTAAAAAATACTCAATTTGCAGCCACTTATAACTTTAATGAAATCGGAATTGCTAACAGGCAAGAGGTGAACACCCCTTTATTCTTTTCTTCACAGATAAAAGTATTGCGCAGCCATATGCTTCATTTAGATTGGAAATATAGGCCTACCAATAAGCCGATTAGTTTTTCTGTGGCTACGCGAGTAAGTCATTATCCAAAATGGAGTCAAACCCTTATTGAGCCTTTGTTACGTAGTCGATATAAACTCAGTGACGCCCAAAGTTTGAGCCTGTCCTATGAGCAGCAACATCAGGCGATTAGTCAACGTGTAGATTTACAAAGTGATTTCTTGGGTATTGAAAAAAGACGATGGGCACTCGCTGATGGGAACACAAAACCGATTAGACAAGGAAGCCAATGGAACCTTGGATGGCAATATCAAAATATGGATTTTGGTCTCAACGCCTCTTTATTTTACAAAAATGTATCAAACCTAAGTGCCGAGAGTCAGCTCTTTCAAAATCAATTTCAATTCGAGCGTGCCCTTGGGGGTTATCAAATTACTGGCCTAGAATTCTCAGGACAAAAAAAATTGGGTCCCTTAGATCTTTGGATGAGTTATACTTGGGGCCAAAACAATTACAGTTTCGAAGACTTTTCACCTTCAGAATTCCCAAACAATATTGACATCACGCATCAAATCAAATGGGCCCTAAATGCCGAGGTTAAAAGAGTAAAATTATCCCTTGGCGGGCAATGGCATAGTGGCCTCCCCTATACAGATACATCGGGCACTCTTGAAATCAATGAATTAGGCGCCTATATTCCGCAATATGAAGATCCTAATGAGCAGCGTCTTATGCCCTATTTCAGGATGGACTTTGCGGCTGAATATAGCTGGTGGACTCAAAATACTACCGAATACAGAATCAACTTAGGTCTGCTGAATATAACCGATCAGGAGAACATTTTAGGGCGACGATTTCGCGGGGAATTAAATGCTTCTGGCAGTCCAGAGATCAGTACGATCAACACCTACAGCTTGGGCTTTGCGCCAAACATTGCCGTTATGATCAACTGGTAGAAGGCCTACATCTGATGGGGAACCTCGATACCCAATAAAGCACATGAGGACTTTATCACCTGGCCTACCATATCAGCCAAATAAACTCTGAAACACAAAAGAGAATTGTCTTCAGCCCCGAGTATAGATACATTTTGATAAAATGCATTAAACTCCTTTACGAGGTCATAAGTAAAGTTAGCAACAAGAGCAGGACTATAGGCCGCCGCTGCTTCTTGTATTTTATCGGGGTATTGCATTAAGGTTTTAATCAATGCTCTCTCCTTGTCTGTTAAAGTCAGATTTTCAAAAGGCTTCTCCGACAAAAGACTTGAGTGTTCTTGATGTGCTTTGCGCAAAATCGATTGAATTCGGGCGTAAGCATATTGAATAAATGGCCCTGTGTTTCCTTGAAAATCGACACTTTCCTCTGGATTAAATAGAATACGCTTTTTAGGGTCGACTTTGAGTATATAATATTTTAGAGCACCCAGACCTATAGTCTTGAATAAGTCCGTTTTTTCCTGCTTAGAAAGTGCCTCAATTTTTCCAAGGTTCTCAGTAATTTCTTGGGCCGTTTGCTCCATTTGATCAATCAAATCATCGGCATCCACTACCGTACCCTCCCGAGACTTCATTTTGCCTGAAGGCAAATCCACCATACCATAGCTGAGGTGATATAAATTCTGCGCCCAGACATAACCCAATCTTGATAGAATAAGGAATAATACTTTAAAATGATAATCCTGCTCATTACCCACGGTATAAATCATCCCATTGGCATCGGGATAATCACTCATCCTCTGAATTGCAGTACCGATATCTTGTGTCATGTAAACTGACGTCCCATCACTCCGCAAAACCAGCTTTTGATCGAGCCCTTGGTCCGTTAAATCACACCAAACTGAACCATCTTCTTTCTGATAAAATACGCCTTGGGCCAAACCATGCTCTATGTCTTTTTTGCCCAAAAGATAGGTGTCACTCTCAAAATAATTCTTATCAAAGTCGACGCCGAGCTTTGAGTAAGTTTGCTCAAAACCGTCATAAACCCATTGATTCATTGTCTTCCATAAAGCAACGACATCAGGGTCCCCCTGCTCCCATTGACGAAGCATCTCTTTTGCCGCTAAAATAGCTGGGGCCTCGGCCTCAGCCTGCTCCTGAGTCCTCCCTTGCGAGAGAAGTTCTTTTTGTTGTTCTTTATAAACTTGGTCAAACTTTACGTAGTAATTGCCGACTAATTTATCACCCTTGAGTCCAGTACTTTCAGGGGTCTCCCCTTGCCCATAAGTTTGCCAAGCCCACATACTTTTACAAATGTGTATGCCTCGATCATTGATAATCTGGGTTTTGTAAACCTTATGTCCTGCTGCCTTTAAAATTTCAGAAACAGAATACCCAAGTAGGTTATTTCTTATGTGACCTAAGTGTAAGGGTTTATTGGTGTTTGGAGAGGAATACTCAACCATTAAGGCACGTCCCGTCGGGGCTGCAACGCCAAAATCACGGGCACTTGTTATTTCCTGAAAGGCTGAAATGTAAAAGGAGTCATTGAGACTTATGTTCAGAAAACCCTTGACGACATTATAGGCTGAAACCTCGGGAACATGCGCCACAAGGTGTGCCCCTATTTGATTGCCAATGGCTTCAGGACTTCCTTTGATGACTTTAAGCATCGCAAAAATAACCAGGGTGATGTCCCCTTCAAAGTCTTTTCTGGTCGCTTGGAATTCGACAGGCACATTAGCTCCTGGAAAAAATTCTTCTAGAGCTTGGGTTACTGCTATTCTCAAAAAGTTTTCGGCCTTCATCTCAATGTAATTCGCATGTTAAAGGGGGCAAAGATAAGTCAAAAATATGGCTTAACTCAGGTATTTAGTGGCCTGAAGCACATGATTTCAAGCCTTTGGCAAAAACACCTCAGCCATCATACATCGAGCACTTCCACCTCCGCATGTTTCAATAGTGGGCAGATTAGCTGCGATTAATTCCCCGTGCTTTTGAAGAGTTTTGGTTTGCTCTTGAGTTAAACTATCCAGGGCACTTTGACTCATAACAATAAGGGATTGGTTGCCCAGCCCTTTTACTTGTAACATATTTCCAGCAAATTGATGCATTTGCTCTTCGGTTATATCGATAATCTCCTTGTTGTCTCCTTGGAGTTGAGCGACTACCATTTTACGTTGCTGAACATCATCAATACAAGAGAGGCAGAGTACCGCAAAATCATCGCCAATGCACAAAATCACATTAGTATGGTACACTGCAACCCGCTTTTGCGCTACAGTTTGAAAGGCATTGAAGACAATAGGATAATAGTCAAAATCCTCACAAAATTCTAGAAATAAGTCTTCATCCGCTCGAGGAGACAGTGCGCAATAAGCCGTATGGTTGACCCGATCTAAAATCATACTTCCAGTCCCCTCTAAAAATACGCCTTCCTGCTCAGCCTCGGTATAATCCATGACCTCTCGAATGACAAATCCCTCATTCTCTATCGCCTCGAGGACTTCCTCCCGGCGTTCTCGACGACGATTCTCAGCAAACATCGGGTATAAGGCCACAGTACCGTTACTGTGAAAACTAATCCAGTTATTCGGGAAAATTGAATCTGGGGTATCCAAAGAAGGATCGTCCTCAACCACGATAACCTTGACCCCTTTTTCACGCAATTGAGTAACAAAAGCATCAAACTCATTTCTGGCTAAATCAATCACTTTCTCAGCCGATAAACTCAATGAATTCTGGAAGTAATTGTTGACAGCGGTCTCTTCATTAGAGCGAAAAACCGCCGGGCGGATCATTAAAATAGTATTAGTGGTTTGCGCCATAATTCATAGAAATAAACCCAACAAACAGGTTAGTGAATGACAAAAATAAAGTTTTGAAAGGGCATTTAGATATATTTTTACGAAATT
>RFXU01000102.1 GCA_009921505.1 Flavobacteriaceae bacterium | reverse complement strand
ACCTCTGGATCTGGTTTGGCCTTACTCACATTAGTCCCATCGACAATGACATCGAAATAAGGCGTGAGCTCAATTTTATCTAAAATTGGCCGCGCGTTTTTGCTCGCCGAACCCAAAGCAATTTTGCACCCATGTTTTTGAAACGTCTGCAAAACGCGCTGCACGTCAGGGAGCCGCTCTGAAGCGTCCATATCGGTAATCAAGCTCAAGTAGCGCTCATTTTTCTCTATAAGCAATCGATCAAAAACCTCTGGGCTAATCTGGGCCTTATTCCACTCGAGGATCAGCTCAAGGCTCCTGACGCGGCTCACGCCTTTGAGTTGCTCGTTATCTTGAATGGTAAAAGACCAACCTTGAGATTGTGCCAACTGCTGCCAGGCCACAAAATGATGCTTGGCCGTATCGACAATAACGCCGTCCAAATCAAAAATTACCCCCAGTTGCTTTTCGTTATTCATATCCACACTCCTATTGTCAATCCTCCTTTAGTTCACGCTCGAAGAATCTTTCTTTGGTTTCAAAGCCCTTGTCACCAGTTTATTCTGCCCCTTGATGCGTGCTTTGAAATTCTTCTAAGCCCTCAGTGAGCCACTGAGTATATTCATCAACATCAGGCGTATAACCCACGGGTCGGTTAAGCATATTCAGATCTTCATCTAAAAGAATATAATAAGGCTGTGAGTTGTTTTTGAAATTTATGGTTTGAAAGGTCGCCCATTTATCCCCAACGGTTTTAAGTTTTTTAATGCGTCCATTGGGCTGAGCATAACTAAACTGCTCTTCAGCCGAAAGGGCTTTGCGATCGTCTACATAAAGCGACACCAGGACATACTCATTGGAGAGCAACTCAAAAACCTCTGGAGTACTCCAGACCTGCTCTTCCATTTTTCGACAATTGACACAAGCCCATCCTGTAAAATCAATCATTAGGGGTTTACCAGAAGCTTTTGCAGCGGCCATGCCTTGATCAAAGTCTTTGTATGCTTCAAGCCCCAGAGGAGCACTACTTCCTTTATCGTAATAACTGTAGAAAAGCGGGGGTGGAAATCCACTCAATAGCTTGAGATTTGCTGCGGGCGTATTGGTTAGCCCTGGAGCGAGATAGATAAACGCAGCCACACTTAATAAACCAAAGGTCCAGTTTCCTTTGGAGATTTTTTGTCCTTTTGGACCATCATGTGGAAAACGGATGAATCCAAAAAGATACAGCGCAATCCCAGCGGCACAAACCATCCAAATCCCTATAAAAAGTTCTCTTTTAATCAATCCCCAATGCTCTACAAGGTCTGCATTAGACAAGAATTTAAACGCCAAAGCCACCTCTAAAAACCCGAGTACGACTTTTACGGTATTCAGCCATCCCCCACTTTTAGGCAGGGCATTAAGCCAATTTGGAAATAGAGCAAAAAGGGCAAACGGTAAAGCTAAGGCCAAACCAAATCCTCCCATCCCAGCGGTAAGCTGGATGGCGCCACCATCACTGGTAAGCGATCCACCAAGAAGCGAACCTAGAATCGGCCCGGTACAAGAAAACGAAACGATAGCCAAGGTTAAAGCCATAAAGAAGATCCCCACATAGCCCCCGACCTGATTCGCTTTGTCGTCCATTTTGGCGCTCCAGCTCTGAGGTAAGGTCAGTTCATAATACCCAAAAAACGAAAAGGCAAAAGCGATAAAAATCACAAAAAATGCCACGTTTAGGTAAACATTGGTAGAAATATTATTGAGAATTTCAGGTTGAACTGAATCCAGTAAGTGAAAAGGAATACTCAAAAGAACATAGATCAAAAAGATAAATGCGCCGTAAGTAATCGCTTTAATGGTCCCTGTGGCCTTATTCTGTGCACTTTTTGTGAAAAATGAAACGGTCAATGGAATCATAGGAAACACACATGGAGTAAGCAGTGCAAGTAATCCACCGATAAACCCTAAAAAGAATATGGTCCCTAATCCTTGCTGCTCTTCCTCCTCTGGGGTGTAATTTTCTTGACCTTTTAAGTCCAATTCTAAGGCCTTCGATAGGAGCATATCGCGCTCTGTAAGCACAAGTTCTTGCTGCACTAAATCCATAGTCGCAAGGTTTAACGTAAATGTTTTTGTGTCTGGAGGCAAGCATTTCTCTGCATCACAAACAGAGTAATACACCTCAGCGGTTAAGGTATTTCCTTGAGCATTAATAATTTTAATAGGCTGAACAAAGCTTACTTCGTCCTCAAAATAAATAACATCGAGCTCAAAAACAGGATCGTAAACGGGCTCCACCTCCGGTTCTTGAGTTGGGCCTTGCAATACATAGGTCGAATCGGATGCGTTGTAGTAAAACTCCGTACGAATAGGACCTTCAAACTCGTCGCCAAATTGTGTTTGACTATAAAGGTGCCATCCCTGATCTATTTTTGCGGACATGATTAAATTGTGTCCCTGGTCGGTGGGCACTACCGAGACAGACCATTGTACCGGATTGATGAATTCTTGGGCACTTACCGAAAAGGTGGTCGCGAAAATGCTCAGTAAAAACAAAAATTTTAATCTCATGTTAAATCAATTATTCGTTGGTGGTTAGTTGCCTGTTGTTTGTAATTTAATCTCCTTTTAGGCAGGTGATTTTAGTGATTTCTCGACACTGATTCGTAACGCGAAAGCGCTCATCAGCCCGCAAACCGACCACCCACATTATGCGATTTTCGCACTCCAAAAGCCAGATTTTATTTTTGCGGACTAAAGATAATCGTTCATCTTTAAAATACTTACTTATTTTCTTTTTTCCTGGACCACCAAAGGGGTAAAAAACATCGCCGTTTTGCCAACGACGCAGTCTTAAGGGAAAGACAAGCATCTGAGTCGGCACAAAAATAACATTGGGCCCTGAGTCTGTAATGCCCTCTACCTGTTCAAAACTGAAATTTACGGGACTTTGTTGCGGCCCTGTTTGCCGTCCCTCTTTATCCAAAATAAACCATTGGTCTCCATCATCAACCCTCTGGCTTAGTGCATTTTGATTGAACGCATTGGTCTTATCAGTTTGATTGTGTTCTTGATTTACTTCCTTTTGATGCGCCAAAGCATTGATTAAAATCACACCGCGGTCTTTAAGTAATTCGTGCGTTTGGGTATAAATTCGTGCCCCGCTCTGCGCCTGAGCGAGCTGACCCACATCCTGCCCCGCTTTGAGCCCGTATTCCCGACACAAACCCGTAAGTAAAACATTCGCGTTAGGATAAGCGGACAATGCCTTTAAATCAAGACAATGGCCATCCTCAGTCTGTGTGATTACCTGTGCAGAAACTTGATCCAAATAATCTTGCAAAAGGGTATGGGCTTGATCGAGATACTCCTGGGTTTGTCTAAGACTTTGATCCCATGGGCGCTCGAGTTTATCAAAACCCGGACTTATATGATGACGAATTATATTGCGCTGGTAATCGTCGCTTTGGTTGGACAGATCTTCACGCCAAGTATAAGCCCTATTTTGAGCAAAGGCCAATATTTCAGATCGCTTAAAAGGCAACAACGGTCGATATAGGTCACGCGCGATTGACTTAATCCCCATAAGTCCTTTAAGCCCGGTGCTTCTGGATAAATTAATTAAAAATGTCTCTAGATTGTCGTCCGCATGATGAGCGGTCAGCACCCCTTGAGCACCGCGACTGAGCATGACGTGTTCAAAAAATGCATAGCGCAATTCGCGGGCTTTCATCTGCAGCGACATCCCTGCTTCATTTTTTACCGAATTAGGATCGACGCGTTCGATGACCACTTCATGCCCCAGTTCGGCACCCAATGCGGCGACAAAGGCCTCATCTTGATCGCTGTCCACCCCGCGTAAGCCATAATTCATATGCGCCAGGATCAAATTCCCATGGTAATTGTGCATCAAATGTGTCAGAACCACACTATCTAGGCCTCCGCTGCAAGCGACAACGAGCGGTCGGTTGGGGTCCCAACTGAATTCGCGGTCACAATGCGTGGCAAAATTTTGTTCCATGATTTTTTTATAGCCGTCTACACAAATTTAAAATTGCGTTGACTTTAGCGGCTCTAAAATAAGGATTATCCGCGACTGAGCACTGTGCGAATAGACTCGGCTTTAAGCAAGCATTCTTGATACTCGTCCTGGGCATTGGCACTACTGGTTAACGCCCCCCCTACACTCAAACTTAAATACTGAGTTTTCTGGTTATAGAGCAGTGTACGGATCACCACGTTAAAATCAAAATCTCCTTCGGGGGTAAAATAACCTATGGTGCCACTATACAGGCCTCGTTTATGGGCCTCAAAATCTTCCATCAGTTGCAAGGCTCTAATCTTGGGCACGCCGGTCATACTGCCCATAGGGAAGGTTGTTCTTAGGGCCTCAACGGGGTCGAGTCCTTCTTTTAACTCAGCCGTTACCGTAGTGACCATTTGATGTACATGAGCATAGGATTTTAAGGCGCACAATTCTTTTACGCGCACACTATCGCGTGCGGCCACTCTCGAGAGGTCATTGCGCACCAAATCGGTAATCATAATGTTTTCGCGACTTTCCTTGGGATTCTGAATAAAATCATCAACCGCAATTTTATCTTTTTCGGGGTCACTCAGGCGTTTGAGTGTCCCTTTTATAGGCTGCGAGATAAGCGCTTTACCCTTTTTGGTTAAATAGCGCTCGGGAGAAGCACAAAGAGCAAAACAATGATTCACTTGATAAAACCCCGAAAATGGCGCCTTTGAAAAGGCGTTGAGCTTTTCAAATAAAGTAACCGGATCCAGAGGAATATTTTCACGATAGAATTCTTGACAGAAATTAGTCTCGTAGATATCTCCTCGCTGAATATGTTTTTGGATTTGTTCAAATTTCTCTGAGTATTGTTTTTCGCTCCAGCGCCCTTTTAATTCGATTCCAGAATTACCACCAAAGGCATCATCGTTTGAGGAACATCGGTCTTTGTCATCTAATTCCTGGGGTAATATATCTTGATAAAGTTTTTGAATCTGTTGCAGATCCTGACTCCAATGCTGGGCTTTATCCTGCAGATATAGGCCGATCAGGGTATTCTGGCGCACCAAAAGCAATCTGGAAGGCACAAAAAATTGAGCCTCGGGAAAACCAATGAAATCCGGATTTTGCGACTGCAAATTTTCTTCGGCATTTTTGAAATCGTAGGCTATATGACCAAAACACCAGTCCTTTTGATCTTTCTGCCATGCATTAAGGCGCTCCCAGTCCCCAGAAACGGCATGCTCAATATTAAAGGTGTTTGCTGGGTCTAATGCCAATAATGCATCAAAGGATTTATAGGGATCTTGATGAGCGTTCCCATCTAAGAACAACTTCACCTCTGAGTCCCCTTGATTGGAACCAAAGGTAAACAAGGCCTTTATGAGCCTTTGGCTCGAAGAAAATTCAAAAGTAAAGCGCTCGCGCCGAATCACTGATTATATATGCAATGGTCGATTTTCAGTAGCCGCCAAAGCAGCTTCTTTAACCGCCTCAGCGTAGGTTGGATGGGCGTGACTCATACGGGCCAAATCCTCC
This sequence comes from Flavobacteriaceae bacterium, assembly GCA_009921505.1. Taxonomy (GTDB): domain Bacteria; phylum Bacteroidota; class Bacteroidia; order Flavobacteriales; family Flavobacteriaceae; genus BACL21. The sequence continues at coordinate 1,777 of RFXU01000102.1, read as the reverse complement.
GCGCTCGCTCTAAATTCCATAGCGGTCACCGCCTCTGCAATTAAATCAGCAACACGCGCGCCGACCATGTGCACTCCGAGTAACTCATCGGTTTGGGCATCACTTAGGATTTTTACAAATCCGTCGAGGTCACCACTTGCTCTTGAGCGACCGAGGGCACGCATAGGAAACTGACCACTTTTGTAAGCCACTCCACTAGCGATCAATTGTTCTTCTGTTTGACCCACTGAAGCGACTTCTGGCCAAGTGTAGACCACCCCTGGGATTAAATTATAATTGATATGTGGTTTTTGACCAGCGATAAGTTCTGCAACCATGACGCCTTCTTCTTCAGCTTTGTGCGCGAGCATGGCACCACGCACCACATCACCGATGGCGTAAATGTGTGGGATATTGGTTTGCAAATGGTCATTGACCTGAACTTGACCACGTTCATTCACCGCTACGCCTGCTTTATCTAGGCCGAGTCCTTCTGTGTAAGGTTTACGCCCCACACTTACAAGACAATAATCCCCGGTGAACTGTACTTCTTTACCTTTTTTATCAAGCGCGGTTACCGTAACCTGATCATTCTCTGCAGAAACCCCTTGTACTTGATGAGATAAGAAGAATTTAACGCCTTGTTTCTTGAGTACTTTGGTGAGTTCTTTACTTTGAGCCCCATCCATAGTAGGAATGATTCGATCCATATACTCTACTACAGAAACTTCTGCCCCGAGTCTACGGTAAACCTGACCCAGCTCTAAACCAATAACGCCACCCCCAATAATTACTAAGTGCTTTGGCACTTCAGTCATAGAAAGCGCTTCTGTAGAGGTAATCACGCGCTTTTTATCAATATTGATAAAAGGAAGACTTGCTGGTTTGCTCCCCGTTGCAATGATAAAGTGTTTGGCTGAAAGCGTTTGTTTTTCTTTGCCATGGACCGTGAGGGTATTTTTGTCTTCAAACTGACCTACCCCGTGCAACACGTCTATTTTATTCTTATCCATGAGAAAATCGATGCCTTTGGTAGTTTGAGACACCACACCAGACTTGCGCTCCATCATCTTGGCCAAATTAAAAGTAACTGGGCCTTGAACCTCAATACCGTGTTCTTCGAGGTGATTCTGAGTGTCTTCATAATGATGAGAGGAATCTAAAAGGGCCTTACTTGGAATACATCCCACGTTGAGACACGTCCCTCCCAAAGTATCGTATTTTTCAACCAAAGCTGTTTTCATACCTAATTGGGCGCATCGTATCGCTGATACGTAGCCTCCAGGACCTGAACCAATTACCACTACATCGTAATTACTCATTGTATTGTGTTTTAATTTAAAGTGGTGCAAAGTTACGACACTAGGCAGCAAAAGCCAATGCTCACTAAAGAAATTTTAAACACCATAAGGGTCTAGGCCGGCATGAGTTTGGTTGTGTTTTGGACCTGCGTAATCACAAAGGAACTTTCAGTGCTCGCGATCGATTTCAAACTGGTCAGTTTGTTGACTAAAAAAGACCGAAAATGAACCATATCGCGAACCATCACCTTGAGCAGGTAATCATAAGAACCCGACACATGGAAACATTCTACAACCTCAGTAAGATCCATAATGTCTGATTCAAAAGCACTTAAGGAGGATTTGGCATGTTGGACCAGCTTTACGTGACAAAACACCATAAATCCCAGGGCGATTTGTTCCGGATCGAGTAAAGCCACATATTGTTTGATTATTCCGTGACGTTCTAATTTCTTTATGCGCTCGTGTACAGCGGTGACCGATAAATCGGTCTTTAA
>RFXU01000101.1 GCA_009921505.1 Flavobacteriaceae bacterium | reverse complement strand
AATGCAGCCATGATCGGTATTGTGGGCTATCTGAAATATTTGGAAGGAGCGCATGCTGCGCACAGCGTCGCTGCAAAATCAAGACTGACTTTTTAAGCGATGCAGATGTTTCTCCACTACGGCCTTGAGGCCACTGATAAAGAATTGGTTTTTGACCCCGAAGAAAGCAAACACATGGTTAAGGTCTTGCGTCACAAAGCGGGAGATCAAATTACCATGACCAATACAAGAGGATTAGAGGCTTGGGGGACCATAACACAAGCCAATCCAAAGGCCTGTTTGGTGCGTATCGATGGCAACAGGCAACACCCTGAACCAAAAACACAAATCCATATTGCCATAGCGCCCACCAAACAAATGGAACGCTTGGAGTGGTTTGTTGAAAAAGCGACTGAATTGGGGGTTACGAGAATTACACCGGTAATCTGTCAGCGCAGTGAGCGTAAGGAACTGCGTTTAGATCGCCTGGAAAAACGTCGAGATGCGGCCTTAAAACAATCGCTTAGTTTTTATGGCGTTGTTATTGATCCTGTGTGTGCTATGGATGATTTTCTAAACCATAACTTCAATAATACAGATTGTTTTATCGCCCACTGTATTGAGGAGATTCAGGACCATTTGATCAACATACCGCAAAAACAACAAAAGGCCTTAGTCTTAATTGGGCCAGAAGGTGATTTTAGCCAACAGGAAGTAACCAAAGCATTGCAAAAAGGATTCAAGCCGGTATCCTTAGGGGCGCAAAGGTTACGCACAGAAACGGCAGGAATAGCGGCCGTTCAGCTCCTTGGAATCAAAGCGATTCTTTAGATTTGTAACATGAAGTATTTACTTATTCTTCTTGGTAGCCTCGTGATGAGCACTGGAATTCAATCCCAGACCTTGGGGGTATTAAAATATTCAGGAGGTGGAGATTGGTATAGCAACCCCACTGCTCTACCCCAACTCATAGAATTCTGCAACGAACATCTGGGTACAACATTGGAGTCGCAAATAAAAACAGTATCGTTGAGTAGCGATGAACTCTTTGACCTGCCTTGGATTCATATGACGGGTCACGGCAATGTGTTTTTCTCAGAGTCAGAAATTGAAACGCTCAAAGAGTATCTTCTAGGGGGTGGGTTTCTACATATCGATGACAATTACGGAATGGATTCGTATATAAGGCCCATACTGAGCGGCTTGTTTTCTGAGGCACCACTTATAGAATTACCTACCACACATCCCATTTTTACTGAATTTTATAAATTTCCTGAGGGTCTGCCAAAAATTCACGCGCACGACAACAAGCCCCCTCAAGCCTTTGGTATTATTTTAGAAGGAAGGCTAGCGCTTCTATACACCTATGAGTCTGATTTAAGCGATGGATGGGAAGATCCTAGAGTCCATAACGATCCGGAGTCTGTGCGCCAAAATGCACTGCAAATGGGCGCGAATATGATTCATTACGTTTTTTCTCATTAATGACCCATTAATGACCCAAGATCAAAACGCCATAAATCCAATGCTGCTGAGCCCAGAGGTTCAGCTATGGATTCGAACCACCACGGCCTCCTTGAATGAAATTGCTTTTGCCCCACTCCCCTTTGAAGGCATTAGCCGTCAAGAATTAATGCAACAGGTAGAGGGTTATCGCAAGACAGCGGAAAAACTACCGACTTGGGCCGCACTACCAGATTTGCTTTTTCCCATCAAGCTTTCATTAGAGCAATGCTCCTCAGAGGCTACGGCGCGCTATAAGGCTGAAATCATCACAAACCATTTAGAATCGCAACCTAAAGAAATTGCAGACCTCACCGGTGGTTTCGGAGTGGATGCCTATTATTTGGCTCAAAGTGGCGCAAGGGTTCATCACTTTGAACTGGATGAATCCCTGTCTCATTTGGTCGCGCACAACATGAAAACACTCAACGCTGAGGTCCACTGTCATCATGGAGATGGCCTGAAGGGTATTCTCGAGCTAGAACTACCATTAGATTTAATTTATTTGGATCCGGCCCGGCGTAATGCGCAAAAAAACAAAGTGTTTCGCCTTGAGGACTGTAGCCCTGATGTTTTATTTCATTTGGAAGGCATATTAGCAAAGAGTCCTTATGTACTGCTCAAAACCTCGCCAATGCTCGATTTGCATCTAGGCCTAACTCAACTGAAATGGGTTCGTGAAATCCATGTGGTGGCCGTAAACAATGAGGTAAAGGAAATTTTATGGTTAATCAGTCACAGTGAGGGACAAGGAGACAAAACTCAGTCTTCCCTTGATTTAACCGATAATAAAAACCCAAAAGTATACGCGGTTAATCTCAGTGATCAGCACTCAATTAAAGACTTAAACTCGGCTGAAAAAAATATCGTTTTTGATTTTGTATGGAATCAACTGGAGCCAAGTGTATATAGTGCGCCCCTGGCCTTTATTTATGAGCCCAACGGACCTCTTCGAAAAATTGGTCAATATGCCGCACTGACTCAGCAGTTCCCGGTCATACGTCTTGGGCCAAATGCCCATCTTTTTACATCGGAGCAATGGATGGATTTTCCAGGCCGAATTTTTGAAGTCCTCGATAAATGGCCTTTTGCTAAAAGTGAAATGAAGCGTTTTAAAGGCCAGAAATACAATATTACAACTCGTGATTTCCCTCAAACTGTGGCCAATATTAGAGCGACATGGCAAATAAAAGATGGCGGCCAACAATATTTGTTTTTCACCACAGATGCACAAGGCGTAAAATGGATTATATTGTGTCGTAAAGCAACCCAATACCCAAAAATATAATGCAAACTATCATGCGTTCAATTAAACTATCGTTATGCACCCTAGCCTTTTTGACTGCCGGGCTTCTCAGTGCTCAAAATAAAGCCGTTCCCGTTTTCAAGGAAGGATTAGCCCAAATCGTGGAGGAATTTTCAGATCAAAGCCAGTGGATTCGCCATGATTTGTGGGTTGAAACAGAATTTGATTCGGATCTCGACGGTCAATTAGATCGGATGCATGTTTCAGTAACCCGACCCAAACAAACGGATACAGAAGGCTTAAAACTACCGGTGATTTATGTTACAAGCCCTTATTTTGCAGGGGTTGCAGGAGATGTACCTGGCTCATTTTGGGATGTCCACCAAGAACTCGGGGAAGATTCACCACCGCATATTCATCCGGAAGTAAAGCGTGTCGGGGAGCGTCCCATAATTTCTAATTCACATATAAAAACATGGGTGCCTCGCGGTTTTATCGTGGTGCACTCTTCTTCTCCAGGGACGGGCTTGTCCCAAGGAGCGCCCACCGTAGGTGGCATTAATGAATCTTTGGCCCCTAAGGCAGTGATTGATTGGCTGTGTGGTCGTGCTCCGGGATTTGATGCTCCTATAGACGGTGCTCCGGTGACCGCTTATTGGTCAACGGGCAAGGTGGGTATGACCGGGACCTCATATAACGGCACTTTGCCTTTGGCCGCTGCAACTACCGGAGTTGATGGCCTTGAAGTCATTATTCCTATAGCCCCAAATACCTCTTATTATCATTATTACCGTTCTAATGGTCTAGTACGCTCACCTGGAGGATACCTCGGGGAAGACATCGATGTCTTGTATGATTTTATTCATAGTGGTGATCCAGCAAAAAGAGCCAGTAACAATGCGCGCGTTCGGGACAGCATCATGCGTCTGGGCATGGATCGAAAGACTGGAGATTACAATGATTTTTGGGCCGGTCGTGATTATTTAAATCATATGCAGCCTATGAAAGCCGCCCTACTCATGGCGCACGGATTTAACGATTGGAATGTCATGCCTGAACACAGTTATCGTATCTACGACAAAGCACGCAGTATGGGGCTCGACCACCAAATTTTTTATCATCAAAATGGCCACGGAGGCCCACCCCCGCTTTGGATGATGAATCAATGGTTCAGCCACTACCTTCACGGGGTAGACAACGCCGCTGGCACTGGACCCAAATCATGGATTGTCCGCGAATCAGATCCCATGGATGAACCTACTCCTTATCCCGATTACCCCCATCCTGAGGCTCAGGAGGTCACACTTTATCCTCATCTGGGGGGAAACACTCTCGGTTCTCTGGATCTTGAGGCCAATACCGAATCTCTTATGGAGCAACTCACAGATGATTATCATTTCACCGCGGCTGATTTAGCCCAGACAGAATCTTCTGAGCATCGCTTAATCTATGCTACGGCACCATTAAAACAACCGCTGCACCTTTCTGGGATTCCTGAAATTAGCCTAAAACTTGCCTCAAGTAAACCGGCGATTAATCTTTCTGTCTATCTGGTTTCCTTGCCATGGAATCCAAATAACAAGGCTCCCATAACGGACAACATCATTACCCGGGGTTGGGCAGATCCACAAAACACCTCGTTACGCGAAAGTACTCCGCTTATTCCTGGAGAATTTATTGAAGTTTCCTTTGAGCTAATGCCCGATGATCAAGTTATCCCAAAAGGGGCACAAATCGGTCTGATGATCTTTTCTTCAGACGCTGAATTTACTTTGTGGCCAAAACCTGGAACAAAAATGACTGTAGATTTGAAGGGCACAAAATTGACCATTCCCGTGGTGGGAGGGCCTCAAGCCCTCAAGGCTAGCTTTGAATAAGAAAAGACTATCGTAAATTCAAGTTAATTGATTCAGATTTGTTGTTAAATTCCTAAGTGAAACCCGATATTTGCGGCGTCTAAAAAAATGGGGTGCGCAACTTAGTCTTTTTGTTAGTTTTCTTTTGGTTTTCCAAGGCTTTAATGGCTCAAAATAAGGTCATTAAGGTTGATTCGACTACAGCCCAAGAGCTTGATGCGGTCTTGGTTTCTGCGACAAGAACCCAGCGTCAAATGTCTTCTCTTCCGATGCCTACCCAATTTATCCCTCAGAAAGAAATTGAGGCGATCAATGCCATTAGACTTACGGACCTGCTTGACGAACAAACCGGACTGATCACCGTATCGGATTTTGGCGGAGGTCAAGGGGTTCAAATGCAAGGTTTAGACAGCCAATACACCTTAGTTATGATTGATGGTGTCCCGCTGATCGGTCGCTCTGCGGGAACTTTAGATTTGAGTCGGGTCACTGTGGGCAATATCAAGCAAATTGAAATTGTTCGCGGCGCCTCGTCGAGCCTCTACGGAAACGAGGCCTTAGGCGGTGTTATTAATATCATCACTCAAAACCCACGCCCAGGGAAACGCACTAGAATAGATTATCGCGCAGGAAGTTTTAACACCCACGATTTACGCGCTCAATATACCAACAATAATTTGGTAGACCAGTGGTCCGTATTTTTGAATAGACTCTCCTCTGACGGCTATGATCTGGTTGAAAATGATGATTTACGCACCGTTGAACCCTACACCAATTATACGGCTCAGGTCAAGTATAAAGGCGACTTAAATCCGCTGACAAAAATGCAAATCTCTGGTCGTTATTATACCCAAAAACAAGATTACACGGCCAGCAGTAATCTTGCTGGCGCCAGTGATATCAATGAATTCAACACAACCTTACATCTTTCACGTTCTCCTTTAGAGCATTGGACTCAAGAGTTTGAATGGTACACCACCCGTTATATGGCCAATGAGTTTTTGAATAATCCAGATGGCAGTGCGTTTAGCGAGAGTGATTTTGATCAGTGGTTTAGCCGCCCTGAATTGCGCCTGACTCGAGCGACGGATAGCTCCGGTACTTGGATTGGAGGTTTAGGCCTTACCTATGAACAACTCAAACGCACAGATTTTTTTGGTACTCCAGAATTTTATGCCCCCTATGCCTATATCCAATACGAGGATCAAATCACTAAAAAACTAAACGTAGTTGCAGGGGCCCGTTATGATGTTCATAGCGCCTATGCCTCACAATTCAGTCCTAAGCTCGCTGCCCGTTATGTCATTAATGACAAAATCAGCATTAAGTCCTCCCTGGGTTACGGATTTAAAACCCCTGATTTTCGTCAATTGTATTTTGATTTTACCAATACCACAGCCGGTTATACGGTACTGGGTTATAATGCCGTTGCGATTCGCCTACCTGAGCTTCAAGCGGCCGGCAATATCTTAAACGTCACTGTTCCTCTAGACAGTTTTGATGATCCATTACGCCCTGAGCGTTCATTGGCTCTAAATCTTGGGATGGATATTAAATTCTCTTCACAAATCAAATGGAATGTGAATCTGTTTAGAAATGACATCAAAGATTTGATCGATACGCGCGTTATTGCCCAAAAAACCAATGGTCAAAACGTCTTTAGCTATTACAATGTTAATCGGGTTTATACCCAAGGTATGGAAACCGATTTTACCGCCCGAATCAATCAAAATCTAAAGTTTAGCATGGGCTATCAGTATCTGATCGCCAAGGATAAGGATGCTGAAAAAGCCTTTGAGGACGGACAAGTTTTTGGGCGAGTAAACCCGAGTAGCCCTGTGTTTCGTTTGGACGCCAGTGATTATTTAGGACTGGTGAACCGCTCTAAACATACGGCAAATGCCAAAGTGTTTTTTGAACTACCGCAGTGGCATCTTGATGGTTCATTGAGAGCGACCTACCGAAGTGCCTTTGGCCTTTTTGACACCAATGGCAACAGCTATTTAGACCAATATGATGATTTAGTGGCCCCCTTTGCCATTTTTGATTTTAGCCTAAACAAAGCCTTAGGTAAAAAATTCCGTGTCGGTGCCGGCATTGACAACATCATGGATTATACGGACCCAGGGCGATTGACCAATCTGCCTGGACGATTGATTTATGCCTCCCTAACTTTTAAAACAAAATAACGCTATGAAAAAACAAATTCTTTTAACCTTCGGCCTTGCGGGTCTCCTTACTTTCTTCTCATGTAGCAAAGAAGATAGCGATACGCCGCAAAACACCGATAACGACGGTATCCTTGTAAGCAATCTGTATGCGCCACAAGACACAGATTATACCCAAAATCCTCCGGCGGCCTCAGGACCTTTTGTCAAGTTTGACTTCAGCACAGGAACCACTACAACCAGTGACACGGATTGGGATATCGCTTTTAGGGGCACGACAATTATTATCAATGGCGGCAGCAGCAGCGGGATTCTAGATGCTCCACAACGCACAGGAAATGCGGGTGCTTATATCACCGATGGGATTTTTGAGGAAGTCACAAACATAAATCTAAGCGCTTTTGCTCAAGATGGACCTGATGGTTTAGCGATCCCAACAGGATCAGGAAATGGCTGGTACACCTATGACCCGACTCAATTGACCATACTACCTATTCCGGGTAAAGTAATTGTTTTGCGCACAGCCGATAATAAATACGCTAAAATCGAAATCTTGAGTTATTACAAAGATGCCCCACAGGTCATCAACGATCAAATTGCCCTTAACGATTTGCGTTATTATACCTTTAACTACGTCTATCAAGATGATGCTGGTGCTGGTGGATTTTAATTGAGACCCTCCATAAATCACAGCCGCCATTTACAGGCGGCTTTTTTTATTCATAAACCTTTGACTTTGAGCGTTTCGGACTCAGGTTTTTTCTTTTGCGCCATCTAACTTCATGGTTTTTATAA
>RFXU01000011.1 GCA_009921505.1 Flavobacteriaceae bacterium | reverse complement strand
GCCATTGAAACACACTGTCGCTTTCAAAATCATCAGTCAGGGTAAAGCTGCGGCGCTTTCTACTGTTGAGTAAATCGTTGACATTAAATGATACAGTCATTTTTTCATTAAATAGGTCTTTACTCATAGCCAGGTCAATAGAGGCAATACCCTCGGATTTGGTCTGGGCGTTTTGATTGGGCCCACGATAAAATAAATTCGTCTGTGTATTAATTTCTCCTGGCAAATTAATTTTAACTCCAGCGCGTGTAAACCAACTGGTGTTTTTGGCCCCAAAATCTATGTCGTTATAAATTCCCTGTGTTTCAAAACGGAAAAAGTTAAAACTGGAATTAAAACGCAACCATTTTGCGGGATTGTATAGGATTCCGAGTTCAAAACCAATACGCTGATTCGTTGATAAATTAATCGGGATGGTTCGAATGACAGGAATTCCGTTGTCTGTGACTTCGCCGGTCTCTTCTTGAATGCGCTCAAAAGATTCTGTCTCATATTGACCATAAATTGAGGTAGTCAATGTGATTTGTCTGTTTTTAATCATGTAACCCAAATCTAAGGTACTCGCATAGGCCGGATTTAAATCAGGATTTCCTTGAAATATATTGGTTTCACTAGAGCGCGATGGAAAGGGATTGATGAACCAACTTCTTGGCCGATTGATACGTCGGTTATATCCAAGAGAAAGATTGCTGTTTTCATTGAGCTCATAGACCAGGTTTAGGGTGGGGAAGAGGCCCAAAAAGTCTTTATCAAAGTCTAAGTTAAGAAGCTGTGTGTTTCCTTGGTCGTTTACACCTGCGGCTTTTCCTTTAAGTCCAGTATGTTCTAAGCGCAGTCCTGCAAGGGCAGAAAATTTTCCGAATTTCGCCCCATACTGGGTGTAAAGGGCGAAGATATTTTGGTTAAAATCAAAGCGATTTGAAAGATCTAGGTTGATTTCAAAAGGCCCGTTAACGGTTGATTGTTCTTCTAATAAATAGTCTGTAGTTTGATCGCGCTGATCGTATCGAAATCCTAATTCGAATTGTCGTTCATTTCCATAGGGTAAAACGTAATCGGCTTGAGCCAGGAGCCTTGAAACAGATTCAATTTGGGTAATCTCCTCTTCTGGTAAATTCTGAGGATCAGGACTAACAAGACGCTCCAGAATACGGCTAAACTGGTCTTCAGATTCTTGTTCATACTGCAAATCTGCGGTAAGTTTTTGTCCATTTTTATCTAAATCGTTGACGTAGTTTAAAGCATATTGAACTGATTGGTCTTTTTCATCTTGATTCTGCAGGCGCTCAATATGGCTTAACAATGCATCAGCCGAGGTCCATTCTTTGGCTTGATTTTCAGTAGTGTCCTTATCGTTACCAGTGCGCAAAAAGATCGAGCCCGTGATAGAGGAAGACTCAGTTAAAAAATATTCTAAGCCAAAATTGGTATTAAATCCTTTTTGTAACCGATCAAAATTCCTCCTTTCGGTATATCGGGCCGCCTCAAAATCAGGATTAAAATATCGATTGTCATAGGAGGCATTCCCTGGGCTTTCACGATGGCGATAACCGAATGTTGAAAATACGTTAAAACGATTTGTACGCCAATTTAGCGCGAGGGTTGATCCATAACCAAATGGCTCGTTCAGGTTGGCTTGTATAGAACCATTGAGTCCGCGGGTTTTTTCTTTGCGAAGAATAATATTCAATATTCCGGCTGTTCCTTCCGCATCGTATCGGGCAGAAGGAGCAGTAATCACTTCGACACGCTCAATGGCCTCTGCAGGCAATTGACGTAAGGCATCGGTTTGACCGAATCCTGCGATAGCCGAGGGCTTACCATTGATGAGAATTCTGACGTTTTCGTTACCTCTTAGGGCGATGCTTCCATCGACATCCACAGTGACCGAAGGGACATTGTTTAAGGCATCACTAACCGTGGCCCCGCTGGTGGTTAAATCTTTACCTATGGTATATATTTTTTTGTCTAGACGTATTTGAACTTCCGTGTTTTCTGCGCGTACCACGACTTCATCTAAAGCTTCCTGATTTTGCTCCAAAAACAAAATTCCTAGATCTAAAGGGACCGACACCTCAATATTTTTATTTAGTGTTTTGTAGGAGATATAATCAATTTGTAAGGTAAATTTACCCGGTGAAAGCTCAATTTCAAAAAAACCATTATCATCAGTAATCCCGCCAGATTGTAGTGCCTGATTGGCATCAAAAACACCGACACTGGCATAAGAAAGGGGACTTTGATCGAGTTGATCCAAAACTTGACCTTTGACGACCATCGGCCCTGAATTTTGACTGAATCCCGACAAGGATAAAGTCCACAGACTGATCAAGAATAAGGGCCAGTTTAGATGACTTTTCATAGACGAATTTAGAGCCCAATGATAGGCCCATTTAAGGGTACAGGCTCATAAAATTCTGTTAAAATTAAATTAGGTTTTCAAGAGCGATAATGGGTCGCGCTATAACTGCCATATCCTGAAATTCGATGATCGGCCGTTGCATGAGACGGGGTTCTTTAATCATGAGATTGATCAATGCCTTGTTGTCAAGATTTTTATCCTTGAATTGAGTCTTCCACAAGGCCTCTTCTTTCCGGATTAAATCAATAGGGCTAATATTGAGCTTGTTAATCAAATTACTTAACTCTTGCCCGGTTAATGGGTTTTGTAGGTATTGAATAACCTCAAAAGAAGCGCCCTTGTCTTCTATATATTTAAGCGCTTCTCTAGATTTACGACATCTTGGATTATGGTAAATTTTGATCATAAATCTAAAGAGATATGGGGGTCATTAATTTTATTTAGGAGGGTCTGTGGCAAAGTAATGCCCAGGTCCAATAGCCCTTGAGCCAAATTCGCTGCACCATTGAAGTGCAGTGCAGAAAATCCTAGTTCTTGGGCCGCCTGAATATTTTCCATATTATCATCGATAAAGATGGATTCTTGAGCCTTTACATTATAGCGATCCATTAAGCGTTTATAAATTTCGTGATCGGGTTTGCGTAGGCCTTCTTCGCCACTGACGACAATGCCCTCAAACCATTGAAGCCAAGGGAATTTTTTTAATGCAATCGGAAAGGTTTCGTGGCTCCAGTTGGTCAGTGCCAATAATCGATAATTGCTTTGAAATTTAAGAAATTCAAGAATGGCTAAAGTGTCTTTATGCGCTAAGCCCAGCATTTCCTCCCAACGCCCATAGTACATTTTAATGAGTCGCTCGTATTCTGGATAGAGCGCAATACGCTCATTTGTTGCTTTTTCAAGAGGATAGCCAGCATCCTGATTTAAATTCCAATCCCATGCACAAATCGTATTGAGGAATTCATTCATCTTGGCAGAATCACCTCTAAATTCCTTGAGAAAGACGTATGCAGGTTGCCAGTCTATTAAGACGCCACCCAGATCAAATATTAAGGTATTGATCTTTGGGTTCATGAGTTATTCTGTAATATAAATGATATCCCACTGGTAAGAATTTCCTGAGACGGCCTCACTAATCACCGCAGGATAATCATCATTGTCGTAACCGATTAGATAATTCACCATGGTGATGCCATCAAGCAATATTGCGGTCATATTATTAGGATTGTAGGGATAAACATAGCCGCTAAAACCAGTAAAGTTTATGTTGCTGAAATCCCAAAATAAATCAATTGTGCGCACCAGATATAAGGTATCAAACTGACCGAAAAAGGGATTGTTTTTGTTATCGTAAGTAAAACTGTAGTTGTTTATTAAGTTGTCGTTATTGTCGTATTGATTCAGTGCAATCATGTTGCCGCTGGTGTCATAGTCGAAGGTCAAATACTGATTTGGGCCATTAAATCTTGTGACTTTTCCGGCCGCGTTTAAGGTCATTGAACCGCTTACATCGGCAACCTCATCGATAATACCCTCAAATAATACAGTATCATTATCATAGATTAGGGTCACATCATCTTGCGCATCTAAATATCTAAATACCCGCCCTTGGAAGTCGTAAAAAAAGCCTTTTTGATCAGAAACCCCGTCACTATCAACATAATACCAAACATTAGGGTTGAGCTCGTCATTATAAGCTGTGGTGATCTCAAAGCCGACCCCGGGCTGGGTGGTTTCAGTCCAAACCTCTAATAAATCGTTGTCGTTATATTCATATTGAACATTTGTTCCGTTTGGCCCTACTTCAAAAGCAACAAGCTTTGGAAGGTTCGTTGGGTTAGGGTCGTTTGGATCATTGTTATTGTTGTTATTGGAATTATCGTCACTCGAGCATTGAATAAAAAATAAACTCAAGAATATTAGACTCAAAATACGCATGGTGTTCTTTATTAATTTAGGGGTAAAGTTAAATGTTTCCTTCATAACTAAAGTTCATTGCTGGCCTCCTTTTGGCCGGTCATCATTAAAAATGCCTTGAGAAATTCGTCTATATGTCCATCTAAAACGGCATCAGTATTTCCTGATTCATATTGGGTCCGAACATCTTTGACTAATTTATAGGGATGGAGCACGTAATTTCGGATTTGACTGCCCCATTCAATAGCCATTTTATTGGCTTCAATTTCATCGCGCTGGGCCTGTTGTTTACGCAATTCAATTTCATAGAGTTGTGACTTAAGCATCTGCATTGCTTTTTCACGATTTTCGAGCTGGGAACGCGTTTCACTATTATGGATGACAATGCCACTTGGGTGGTGGGTCAAAATAGCTTTGGTTTCCACCTTATTTACGTTTTGTCCTCCCGCGCCACTACTTCGGGCAAAGTCCCATGAAATATCGGCAGGATTGATTTCGATTTCAATGCGATCATCCACCATAGGGTAAACATAAACACTCACAAAACTTGTATGGCGCTTTGCATTGGAGTCAAATGGTGAAATACGGACCAACCGATGAACGCCATTTTCCCCCTTTAGCCAGCCAAAGGCATGATCCCCTTCGATTTCTAGGGTAACTGTTTTTACTCCAGCTACATCCCCAGCTTGGAAGTTGAGCTCTTTAATTTTGTAGCCGTGTTTTGCCGCCCACATCAAATACATACGCATCAACATATTGGCCCAATCACAACTCTCAGTGCCTCCGGCTCCCGCTGTGATTTGTAAAACAGCACTGAGATCATCCCCTTCGCTGCTTAACATATTGCGGAATTCAAGCTGTTCTATTGCGTTTGAGGCTTTTTGGTAGGCAGAATCAACTTGCTCTTGAGTTTCTTCCCCTTCTTTAAAGAATTCAAAATAAACCTCTAATTCCTCAAAGTCCTTTTCGGCAGTTTGATAATCATCGACCCATTTCTTCAAGGTGCGGAGTTCCTTCATAAAGGCCTCAGCCCCTTTGGGATCATTCCAAAAGTTTGGGTCAAATGTTTTCTCTTCATCGTTCGCGATGGTAATTTTTTTACCATCTACGTCAAAGATACCTCCTTAACGCATCCAGGCGATGTCTAAGATCCTTTAAATGATCTGCTGTAGTCATACTGAGTTAATTTCTACAAAAATAGCTTTTAACCAGCCAAGAAGAAAGAGTTTCAACAAATATTTAATAGTTTTAAAGCATCACTGTCAAGGATGAATTTATGAAACTTTTGCGCTATTTACCTTTATTTTTTTTCAGCCTTTCCCTACAGGCACAGTTTTTACAAGGCGAAGTAAACAAAACCAAATTCGAGGGGTTTTTTGACTTCTATTATGTTCCGGATAAAGGCAAAATATTTTTGGCCATTAACCAGGATCAAATCGGGCAGGATTTTCTTTACGTACACGCCTTGCGCACTGGACTAGGGAGTAATGATATTGGTTTAGATCGCGGGCAACTCGGTGGAGAACAAATCGTTCGGTTTGAAAAAGCAGGCGCTCGTATTTTGCTCATGGCGCCGAACATGCAGTTTCGTGCCCAGTCGAGCAATCCACTAGAGCGGCAGTCAGTGCGGGAGGCCTTTGGAACCCATGTACTGTTCGGTTTTGAGATTATCGAGACGGATCAAAATAATTTTTTGGTCGACATGACGGATTTTTTACTTCAAGACACCCATCAGGTCGCGCAAACCCTTTCACAGAAAAAGCAAGGAAATTTCAAACTCAACAAGAGTAAATCCGTTATTTGGATGGAGCGCACAAAAGCCTTTCCATTAAATGTTGAATTTGAAGCTTTGCTCACTTTCGATGGTCAACCCACAGGTCGGGCATTGAAAAGCGTTTGGGACGGTACCGACTTGTCTACTATTCAGCATCATAGTTTTGTGGCTTTGCCCGATGATCAGTATGAAATGCGTCCTTTTGATCCCCGCTGCGGAGCTTTTCCTATGACCTTTTACGATTATGCCACGCCTATTGATCAGCCGCTCAAACAGCAGTTTATAACCCGTCATCGACTCAAGAAAAAGTTTCCAGATCAAGCCATAAGTCCCGCTGTAGAACCAATTATTTACTATTTGGATCCAGGGACTCCTGAACCCATTCGCTCCGCACTTTTGGAAGGGGCAAAGTGGTGGAATCAAGCTTTTGAAGCCCTTGGCTATGAGGAGGCTTTTCAGGTGGCGCTCTTGCCAGAGGGTGCAGATCCATTAGATGCGCGTTATAATGTGATTCAGTGGGTACATCGTTCCACCCGCGGGTGGTCTTACGGGGCATCGATAACGGATCCCCGCACTGGAGAAATCATCAAAGGCCATGTCAGTTTGGGTAGTTTGCGTGTACGTCAAGATTTTTTAATTGCTCAAGGGCTCTCTTTAGATCCATTTGCTCAGGATCAAATAGATCCAGCCATGCAAGAGTTAGCTTTGGCCCGATTAAGACAGTTATCCGCTCATGAAGTTGGTCATACCTTAGGATTTGCCCATAATTTTGCAGCCAGTGCTTACGGTAAAGTCAGTGTCATGGACTATCCACATCCTCAACTCAGTTTAAAGGATGGTGCAATCGATTACAGCAACGCTTATGAAGCAGGGATAGGATTATGGGATAAAATTTCCGTGGCCTACAGTTATGGTGATATACCCCCAGGAATCCAGCAAACAGATTATCTAAGCGCCCTACTAGATAAGGCATTTTCTCAGGATCTGCTTTTTATCACTGATTCTGATGCTCGAGCGGTAAGTGGCAGCCATGCACAAGCTCATTTATGGGACAACGCAAGCAACGCGGCTCAAGGCCTTGAAGAAATTATGCTGGTCCGCACTGCAGCGATCAATCAATTTTCGCTCAACCAAATTCCTAAAGGGCAAGCTTATTCTGTTTTGGAAGATGTTTTTGTGCCTATTTATTACTTACATCGATATCAAACTGAGGCCGCGGTAAAAATGCTTGGAGGTCAGATTTATGATTACAGTATAAAGGGCGCCAAATCTTCCATAAATCAGACCGTATCTCCTGAGGAGCAGCGCCATGCATTAAGGGCCGTTTTAAATACGATCTCCCCATTACAACTCAATATTCCTAAGCGCGTAGAGCTATTGTTTCCGCCAAGAGCTTTTGGTTTTCCACGATCTCGTGAGTCATTTAAGTCTTCTATGGGCGTGCGTTTTGATCCTTTGACCGCAGCGGGCAGTGCCGCCTCAATGACCCTTGAGTTTTTATTTCATCCGGCCCGTTTAAATCGAATTTATTGGCAGCAAGTGAGTGATTCAAATCAATTGGGTTTAGATGAGCTCCTCGAAAAATCAGCGGCAATGTTCAACAGTGATCAATCCAGTGAGCGATTATCCACGCTTAATGAGTATGTTTTAAACCTTTATTTAAGGCAGGTTATGGCGGCAAGTGTGGCGCAACAAACCTTACCACAGGTCAAGGCCAAGCTAAAAGATCACCTATATCAATGGGAACGATGGGCCAAAAAATACCACAAGGAAATGGCGGCACACTACTTGGATATTTTAAATCAATATTGGCAAAATCCTGAAGATTTTGAACTTATGGATACTCCAGACCTTCCCGATGGCAGTCCGATTGGCACTGATTTATGTATCTTTCCTGAGCGAGATTAAGCTGCTTATTGGCCAAATTATGCGCGTTAACTCAGTCCTTTTATTATGAATTATACTCGATTGTTTAAATATTTGAGTAGTGCAATGTGGCTTGCTTTATCATTTGGGCATACCCTCGAGGCGCAAAATGCTGAGGTTCCTAAGGAAATACAAGAGCTTAATGCTTCGTTAGAACTTGCGGTTTTTAGAGCCATTATGCCAGATGATCGGGAAGAATTATATTATCTGGAGCAGGGGCAATTTTATCTTACAAAACGTAAGGCGGGTGAACCTTGGGGCGAGATTAATCGCGCAGATTCGGTCCTGGGTATTTATGTAAAGAATCATTGGCCTGCGCTTCGCGATGATCTAGTCAAACCATTTAGACCAAAATCTAAAGCGACCGATGAGGTTGTGGCAGCTCAAAACCAAAGTGCGATTGACAATAGCGCAAGTCCTGATCATCACATGAAAAAAGCAGGGGCTATAGAGGTAAATTCCGAAGATTATTCTTTTAAATATGTGCTTTTTTACCGCAATATAATCGTTGAACGAGAATTTAACCAGAAGGATATTGATCCTCGTTGGGCCAAAGAAAATTTGACCTTTACGTTTAATCAAACCTTAAAACTGACTGAAATGCATCAAATTATGGATGCACTATTTTTAAGTAATTTAAGATAATCAGCAAAATATGGACCCTATAGATTTACGCAGTGATACCGTGACTAAACCCTCTGAGGGTATGCTTGAGGCAATGTTTTCGGCAAAAGTTGGCGATGATGTATATCATGAAGACCCCTCAGTTAATGCGCTTCAAGATTATGTTGCTGATTTTTTTGGGGCAGAGCAAGCCCTATATTTCCCTACAGGCAGTATGGCTAACCAAGCAGCGATCAAATTGCATACTCAGCCTGGAGAGCAATTAATTGCTCATGAATGGTCTCATGTCTATAATTATGAGGGGGGCGGTGTGTCTTTTAATAGCGGAGTATCCTGCAAACTCCTGGGTGGCGCTCGTGGTTTACTCACAGCCGATCAAATCGCACCAGCGGTAAACCCTCCAGATTTTTATCACAGTCCCTTAACGACTTTGGTATGTGTCGAGAATACTACAAACAAAGGCGGGGGTGCGTGTTATGCCCTGGAAGATCTTAAAGCCATTGGCGCTGAATGTAAGACTCATGGATTGAAATATCATTTGGATGGCGCTCGATTATGGAATGCCTTAATCGCCGAAGATCAGGATCCAAAGCAATACGGTCCTTTATTTGACACCATTTCAGTTTGTTTGAGTAAGGGTTTGGGGGCGCCCATGGGCACTGTTTTGGTCGGAAAATCAGAAGTGATTCAACGTGCCATGCGGGTGCGAAAAGTACTTGGTGGTGGGATGCGCCAAGTAGGTTATATGGCTGCGGCGGGACTCTACGGGATACAGCATCAATTGGCCCGTCTTGGTGAGGATCATAAAAGGGCAGGTGAATTGGCCCAATGCTTAGCATCCTTAGATTATGTAAAAAGTGTTGAGCCGACCCAAACCAACATCGTTATCTTCTACTTGAATCCCGAAGTAAATCAACAGCGGTTTTTAGATTTTCTAGAAAAAAATAAAGTAAGGATTAGTGCCATGGGACAGGGAAAGTGGCGTTTGGTTACCCATCTGGATTACACCGAGTCGCAACACAAAAGAATGCTTTCGGCACTGGGACAATTTCAGAGCCGTTAATTTCAATTACGCAAGAAAGACGCTTTCGTTTACGCAATAAATCACTATTTTTATTTGCACAACATTAACCGATTTTTAATCTGCAAAGCATCATGAAAAAGATCGCTTACTTTCTGGCAAGTGTAGTTGGCCTTTTGGTCGTCTCATGTTCAAACAATACACAAAAAATGGCACCAAAAAATGTGACCCCACCTTTGGCTGAAGCCAGAGAAAAGTATTTAGAAATGCACGGCGACGTGCGTTTGGATCCTTATTACTGGCTCAATGATCGCGAGGATGAGGAGGTGTTAGACTATTTAGAACGTGAAAACGATTATCACGATAAAATGACAGCACATACCAAAGATTTCCAGGCGGATTTGTTCCAAGAGATGAAGGCGCGGATCAAGGAAGACGATGAGTCTGTTCCTTATTTTTACAATGGATATTACTATATCACGCGCTATGAAAAGGGGAGTGAGTATCCCATATATTCCCGTAAAAAAGACAGTCTAAGTGCGGCCGAAGAAATCATGTTTGACGTTAATGAAATGGCCAAGGATTACGCTTATTATCAACTCAGAGGGCTTAATGTCAGCCCCGATAATAAATGGGTGGCCTTTGGGGTAGACACCTTGAGTCGTCGTCAATACATGTTACACATAAAAAATCTTGAGACTGGAGAAATCCTCTCAGAAAGCGTGCAAAACACCACAGGGGGATCAACCTGGGGTAATGACAATAAAACTTTGTTTTATACCAAAAAAGATCCGGTAACCTTACGTTCTGACAAAATTTACAGACATGTCATGGGAACCTCTGAAGCCGAAGACGTTATGGTTTATCACGAAGAAGATGAAACCTTCAACACTTTCGTTTATAAAACTAAATCCGATCAGTTTTTGGTCATCGGGAGTATGAGTACTTTGACCTCAGAATACAGGATATGTAATGCCGATCAGCCTTTGGGAATTTTTAATATTTTTCAGGAGCGTGTTCGGGGCTTAGAATATGATATTGACCATTATCAAGACCATTTTTATATCGTCACGAATAAAGATGAGGCCACCAACTTCAAATTGATGAAGACGCCTGTGGATAAAACAGCAATGGAGTATTGGGAAGAGGTAATTCCACACCGTGAGGATGTGCTTCTAGAAGAAGTTGATTTGTTTAAAGATTACTTGGTGGTTTCAGAGCGGGTTGAAGGATTAACCCAATTGCGTATTATGCCGTGGGATGGAAGGCCTGCCTTTAATTTGCCCTTTGACAATGAAACCTATACTGCAGGAACCACCCAGAATATTGAGTTCAATACTTCAAAATTGCGCTATCGCTACACCAGCTTGACTACGCCGTCTTCGGTGATTGAATACGATATGAATTCAGGAGAGCAGGTCGTTCTTAAAGAGACCGAGGTCCTGGGCGGTACGTTTAACAAAGACAATTACGTTTCTGAGCGATTGTGGGCTCCAGCTCAAGATGGGACCATGATTCCGGTCTCAATTGTTTACAAAAAAGGCTTTAAGAAGGACGGTTCGAGTCCACTATTGCAATATGGTTATGGTTCCTATGGCGCGACCATGGATCCTTATTTTTCTTCAACAAGACTCTCACTTTTGGATCGAGGTTTTGCCTTTGCCATTGCGCACATCCGCGGAGGCCAGTATATGGGCCGACCATGGTATGAAGATGGAAAACTGCTTAAAAAGAAAAATACCTTCACAGATTTTATTGATGTTTCTCAATTCTTAATCGACCAGGGATATACCAGTGCAGAACACTTATATGCCATGGGGGGCTCTGCAGGTGGTTTACTCATGGGAGCAGTTATTAACATGGCTCCAGAGTTGTACCACGGGGTAATTGCGGCGGTTCCTTTTGTCGATGTGGTAACCACAATGTTGGATGAATCAATTCCATTAACTACGGGCGAGTTTGATGAATGGGGTAATCCTAAGGATGCAGAATATTATCATTACATGAAATCTTATTCTCCTTATGATAATATAGCGCCTCTGAACTACCCGAATCTTTTGGTCACCACCGGGCTTCACGACTCTCAAGTTCAGTATTGGGAGCCAGCCAAATGGGTTGCCAAAATGAGAACCCTCAAAACAGGGTCCTCGCTGCTTTTAATGCATACAAACATGGATGCAGGCCATGGCGGGGCTTCGGGCCGATTTGAAGGGCTTAAGGAATTAGCCATGGAATATGCCTTTTTGTTTGACCTGGAGGGCATTCAGAAGTAGTCTATTTTTTTTAACTAAATTTGCAGCGTAATTCAGGCAAAGCTCTGAATCATAAAAAATATTATATGCACGATTTGAATGTCCATGATAGTGTACTTGATTTAATCGGAAAGACTCCGCTGGTTCGACTAACCAAGGTGGTTTCTGATTTTCCAGGGAACTTTTGGGCAAAAATGGAATCATTTAATCCAGGTCATTCCGCAAAAGATAGAATCGCCGCTTTTATTATCGAGGAGGCCGAGCGCAGCGGGTTGTTAACACCAGGGGCGACTATTGTCGAGACCACCAGTGGCAATACCGGCTTTAGTCTTGCCATGGTCAGTGTATTGAAAGGCTATAAATGTATTTTGGCCGTATCCTCAAAATCCTCTCCAGACAAAATTGACATGTTGCGGTCCATGGGTGCAGAGGTTCACGTATGTCCTGCAAACGTGCCAGCCGATGATCCCCGTTCTTATTATAAAGTAGCCCAAAGGATTCATGAAAAAACGCCAGGGTCCATTTATATCAATCAGTACTTTAACGCCTTAAATACGGCGGCTCATTACCATTCCACGGGACCAGAAATTTGGCAACAGACCAATGGGAAAATAACCCATTTAGTGGCTTGCAGTGGTACTGGAGGTACGATTTCAGGAACCGCTCAGTATTTAAAGGAACAAAATCCCGAAATTGAAATTATAGGGATTGATGCTTATGGTTCAGTGCTGCAGAAATATCACGAAACTGGTGAGTTTGATAAAGATGAGATTTACCCATATCGTATTGAAGGTCTCGGTAAAAACCTTATCCCAACGGCAACTGATTTTTCAGTTATTGATCGTTTTATAAAAGTTACAGATCAAGACAGTGCTTGGGCTGCCCGAACTCTAGCTCAAAAAGAAGGCCTTTTTATGGGGTATACCAGTGGGGCTGCCCTTCAGGGCTTATTTCAGTTAAACGAGGAGCAGAGTTTTGATCAAAATAGTGTTGTTGTGGTCATCTTTCCAGACC
The DNA here is from genome assembly GCA_009921505.1 of Flavobacteriaceae bacterium. GTDB lineage: Bacteria > Bacteroidota > Bacteroidia > Flavobacteriales > Flavobacteriaceae > BACL21. Next base: position 10,594 of record RFXU01000011.1, on the reverse strand, counting down.
ACGGATCTCGTTATATGAGTAAGGTTTACAATGATCAGTGGATGATTGATCAAGGGTTTATGGAAGAGTCAATCCCTCAAAATGCAAAATCCGTTGCATCTATAAAGCCCTCATAATCGCGGACAGTAAACTTCTTCTTCCTTCTTTGTCTTCTTTTACACTGCCTTTTGATCCTTGCAAACTGTGATAGGCTAAAGTTTATATAGATTAAAGCCATCTTGGACCTTCAAATTGTTTATTTCTTTAGAACATATACTACTTTTTCGAAGCTAATTTATGTACTTTTGTCCCCTGTATACGACATAAAAAAGGCGGTCTGATGAGAGATTTATTCGACAAAATATACAAGGACAAGGGACCATTAGGGAAATGGGCCGAACAAGCAGAAGGCTATTTTGTATTTCCAAAGTTGGAGGGCGAAATTTCAAATAGAATGCGCTTTCAGGGGAAAGAAGTCATTACCTGGAGCGTGAATGATTATCTAGGCTTAGCCAACCGACATGAAGTCCGCAAGGCCGATGCAGAAGCTGCTGCAAAGTATGGCTCAGCCTATCCGATGGGTGCGCGTATGATGAGTGGCCATACGGATTTACATGAGCAACTTCAACGCGAATTGGCTGCTTTTGTCAATAAAGAAGCGGCTTACTTGCTCAATTTTGGCTATCAAGGGATCTTATCGACCATAGATGCTCTAGTTTCTAAGGATGACGTAATCGTATACGATGTGGATGCGCACGCCTGTATTATTGACGGTGTTCGTCTTCATATGGGACAAAGGTTTACCTATAAGCACAACGATTTAGAGAGTATTGAAAAAAACCTTATGCGTGCCGAGCGCGTTGCTGAAAAAACTGGAGGAGGGATACTGTTGATTTCTGAGGGTGTTTTTGGTATGCGTGGCGAGCAGGGTAGGCTTAAAGAAATCGTTGCACTTAAGAAAAAGTATAATTTCAGATTTTTAGTAGATGACGCGCATGGATTTGGAACCCTAGGTAAAACAGGGGCTGGTGCTGGAGAGGAGCAAGGCGTTCAGGATCAAATCGACGTCTATTTTGCTACATTCGCTAAGTCAATGGCCAGTACTGGAGCGTTTATTGCTGCGGACCAAGAAATTATCAATTATCTAAAATATAATTTGCGTTCACAAATGTTCGCCAAGTCACTCCAAATGCAACTTGTGGAAGGTGCGCTGAAACGTTTGGATATGATTCGGACCATGCCAGAGTTGCGCGAAAAGCTATGGCAAAATGTAAATGCCCTTCAAAACGGGTTAAAGGAACGTGGTTTTGATATTGGAACGACTCAAAGTTGTGTCACCCCAGTCTACCTTAAAGGAAGTATTCCCGAAGCGATGGCTTTGGTTAAAGACCTTCGAGAAAACTATGGTATTTTCTGTTCTATAGTGGTTTATCCAGTGATTCCAAAAGGATTGATTCTTTTACGCTTGATTCCAACTGCATCGCACACGCTTGAGGATGTTGCCGAGACGCTTGATGCGTTTTCAAGTATTCGTTCACGATTAGAAAATGGAACCTACAAAAGACTTTCGGAAGCCTTAATGCAGCAGCAGGCCATAGAGCAGGAATAATAAGGCCTGATTACGTCCGTGCTTTAGAGATCTTTTTTATAAGTACTTCTTTCTTTGTGTTGCACAGGATTAAAGTCTTTCCACAGGCGTTGTACCGCAGTGTTTTCTTTTAACTCAGGGTTGGTCTCACCAAAGACGATTCCTTTTCGATTGAATAGGTTCTGTATTTCCTCAAAAATAATGGCAGTAACCCCTTTTCCTTGGTACTCAGGATGAATGCCGATTAGGTAAAAGGCAGCTCGATCGTTTTTGTACTGTGCTTTCAAAATATGATACCAACCAAAAGGAAATAATCGACCTTTTGCCTTTTGAAGAGCACGGCTAAACGAAGGCATGACAATGGCAAAAGCGACAAGTTCATTGTTTTTATCCTGCACGCAAGTGATATATTCGGGCTGAATAAATTTGAAATACTTTTCCTTATAATGCGCCACTTGGTAGGGTTGAATAGGCACAAATGTTTGGAGACTACTATAGGTTTCATTCAGTAGCTCAAACATGCGTTCGACATAAGGCAGAATCTCTTTTTTATGGCGAAACTTTAAAACGGATAATTGGTAACGTTCTTTAATGAGCTTAGAAAATTTTACCACCTTATCTGTAGCTTTTGGCAAAATGTCCATTTTAAATTCTACCCAAGTAGCTTGTTTTTCAAACCCGAGGGCTTCAAAATGTTTGGCGTAATAGGGGTAGTGATACCATGTAATCATGGTACTGCGCTGATCAAAGCCCATGGTTAGTACACCGGCTTTTTCCATATTGGTAAAGCCTACAGGGCCTTCCATATAGCTTAAATTTTTGGCGCGACCTATTTTTGCGGCTTCCTCTAATAATTTTTTTGTCACTTCTAGATCATCGATCACATCGAACCATCCAAAACGCAATTTTAATTTTTCTTGTTGCTCTACTTCGATATGGTTAATGATTACGGCAATTCTACCGGCTATCTCCCCATTTTTATAAGCCAAAAAATAATGCGCCGTGGCGTTTTGAAAAACAGGATTCCGCTTTTGGTCTAGGGTAGCCATTTCCTCCTCAATCATTGGAGGCACCCAATAAGGATGGTTTTTGTACAGCCGAAAAGGAAACAGTACAAATTTTTTTAGATCTTTGAGATTATTAACCGGTTCTACACTAATCATTCTTCTAAACGCTGCATTGTGTCATCGGATGAATCGTCTAAAATGACGCTCTTTTTCTTTTGTTTTTTCATTTTGCGCCGCTGCTTTTTCTGACTCTTTTGTGCCTTTTTGAGCTTTTTCTTTTCCTCTTTTTCGGCTTTTCGGGCATCTGAACCTTTTTCTTCGAGATATTCGTCCTTTTTATGACGATCTATTCGATACGACATCCCAAAACGGGTATAAAAAAGACTTGGCGTATCTTTTGCATTGAGGCTTACTGAAGCGTCAATATGCCAATCAGGATTGACTAATACTGCGACCCCTCCACGAAAAATTTGATCGGCATAAAAATCGCTTTTAAACCCTTGGTTCTCAACAAAAATTGAAAAATACTCATGTGTGGCATGGGTCAGGGTTAAGGTGTAGCCGTAAGTGGGAAAATCCGTGGTAAATCGATCTGCATAAATATTGGTAACAAAGACAAATCCACCAATCCAATTATTTTGGGTGGCTAACATCAGTCTGGGGCTAATGGTTGCCTCGTTATAAGGCAATAAAGGGTTATTGTCAAAATCAAAATTGGCCCCCGCGTAAATGGCTACCGCTGGAATAAAATCACGCCATTGAAATCGATTATTTTGCCGCCAACTATAGAGATTAGGCCCATCCTGCTCTTGTTTTATATAAGGATCATAAATCAAATATTTAGCGCCTATGGTATTGTTCTTAAAATTTGAAAGGGTTTCAGGAGCTATTGCCCCTTGGGTGTATGTAATTGAATTTCGCTGAAAATCCCCCATTAAACTAATTTCCAGGGCTTCCTTCCAAAAACCGTAACGGATGGTATAATCCCAATTAAATATACCCGTTTCTGTATACCGCAGACTGTGTTTTTCATTGCCAAAACTCATCCCAGATTCAAACTGTAATACTCCTGTGCCCACAGAAAACGCCCCTTGCGAGCCCCCTGGACGATTTGAGTTTAGCATGTCTGTGTATTGACCAAATACGAGCCCCTGGGTAAGGAAAAATAGTATGGTCCAGTAATTTTTCATGGCAATGATTTGACTCAAAGATAGCGGATTTTATCATTTATTTAATAGTCTTAAAACCTACTTTTAAGCCGTAATTCCTACTTTTGTTACTTATTACAATCCATGTTTGAATTTCTCAAAACCTTACTCATTATCCTCTGGATTTATTACGCCATTAAGCTTTTGATGCGATGGTTGTTTCCCAGAATTTTGCCATGGATGATGAAACAAATTTTTAAAAAAGCCATTGGTTCAAATCAGTCGTTTGGTCCTCAGGGTTCTTCTGTGTTTGAATCGTTTTCAAAGCCAGAATCTGGGGCAAAGACAAACAAGCGCAGTACCCCAAAATCGAAAAAGGTGGTCGGGGAGTATATTGATTTTGAGGAAATTGATGAGTAATTACCCATTATTGGGACACGAACGCTAAAGGGGATGATACATCCAAGGTCGGGCGAGGGGATATACTGCATTCTTTTTCATAAATTCGAACAAATTCAAAAGACGAGATGAGTTCTTCAAAAGATTTTACCTCATTATTTAAAAAGTGGGGGCGAAATGGGTTAAAGCACTTGCCCATTCTTCTTCTATTTGTCATTGTTTCATTGGCCTATTTCTATCCCGTATTGGGCGGTCGTGCCCTATTTCAAAGTGATATTGCACAATATCAAGGGATGGCTCGCGAGAGCATCGAGTATCGAAATCAAACAGGGCAGGAAACATATTGGAATAACTCAGCATTCGGCGGAATGCCGACCTATCAACTCGGAGCTCAATACGCTTATTACGCACTAAAACATGTCGATAAAGCGTTACGGTTTTTACCCAGACCTGCGGACTACCTATTTTTGTATTTCTTTGGCCTTTACTTTTTATTGATTTCTCTAAAAGTCCCCAGGGCATGGGCGGTTTTTGGGGCATTAAGTTTCGGATTTTCGACCTACTTAATTATTATTTTAGGTGTGGGTCATAATGCAAAGGCCCATGCTATTGCTTATTTTCCTTGGGTCATCGCTGCGATTTTATGGACTTTAAAAGGCCGTTATAAAAGTGGGTTTATACTAAGTACTTTGGCTATTGGGCTTCAGCTGATGGCCAATCACTATCAAATGACTTATTATCTTTTGATGGCCGTGGTGCTTTTATGGATCATCCTGGGCCTCAATGCATTGAAACAAAATAAAATTATTGGATTTGCCAGAGCAACAGGGATTCTTATGATTTCTGGGCTATTTGCTTTAGGACTGAATGCCACCAATATTTTAGCCACTCGTGAATATGCAAAAGAGTCAACTCGAGGCCCAGCAGTGGTCACTATTGATCCAGAGGGTAAGGTCTTGCCTCAAAATGAAGGTTTGGACTACGACTATATTACTGAATATAGTTATGCGCCTTTAGAGAGTTTTAATTTGTGGGTCCCAAGGTTTATGGGGGGCTCAAGCCAAGAAGCTTTGCCTGGAGATTCAGAGATGGTTTCAGTGCTTCGCACCATGGGGGCCAGTACATCAGAGGCTCAAGAAATTGCCCAGCAAATACCCATGTATTGGGGCGATCAGCCTATAGTGGCTGCTCCTGCATATATCGGCGGTGTAGTCATCACACTAGCTATTTTGGCATTATTCATCATCAGTGGCCCTCTGCGTACCTGGATTTTGACGGTATCGGCACTCGCTCTGTTGCTGTCCTGGGGTAGGAATTTTCAATGGCTGACCCATCTATTTATTGATTATGTGCCGCTTTATGACAAATTCAGAGCCGTTTCCTCCATTCAGGTTTTGATTGAATTTTTAATGCCAGTAATCGCGGTTCTTGGGGGCGTTTCATTTATTAAGCAGGCTCAAGAAAACCCGATCAATCTTATGAAAAAATTACAACGTGCAGCGATTACCGTAATGGGGTCACTGCTGTTGTTATTGGGCGCGTCTTATGGTTTTTTGGAATTCTCAGGGCCATATGATGGATATTTTATGGATCAACTCGGCTTGGATTTTGTCCGCGCCATACGTTTAGATCGGGCTTCATTAATGCGCTATGACACCTTTAGGGCACTGATTCTTGCCCTGATCTCTTTTGCCGTTCTTTGGTCGTTTTTGAAACAAAAAATGAATAAAAACACTGTGGTTCTCAGCCTTATAGTGCTGTCTGTTATTGATCTGGTGAGCGTGGATTGGCGTTATGTGAATGCCGATGATTTTGTTCAAAAGAGATTGGTTGAACGACCCTTTCAAGCCAGTGGGGTGGATTTGACCATCCAAAGAGATACGTCTTATTTTCGAGTTTTTGATCAGTCTTCCGCGCCGTTTAATTCTGCAAGGGCTAATTTTTTTCATCGACAATTAGGAGGATACCATGCAGCGAAACCGCGACGCATGCAGGATTTGTATGATTTTTATTTGGGCCGGTCAAGTGATCAAGTGCTCGATATGTTTAATGTCAAATATATTATTTCACGCAACCAAAGCACCACAGAGTTAGAGGCAAGCATTAATACGGATCGATACGGTGCGGCTTGGTTTGTCGATTCTATTATCGAATTTGATTCTGCGAACCAAGAGCTATTAGCCATTGGTCAGTATAACCTAAAAAAGACTGCCCTAGTTCATATGGATCAATTCGAGGAATTGCCTCATTGGCCAAAGTCGATGAAGCCGGAGTTAGATACGACCTCAATTAATAGTGATCGAATTGAATTAGTGACGCATCAACCAGATCGGTTGGTTTATCGTTCGAATGCTACCCAGGAGCGTGTGGCCATATTCTCGGAAGCCCATTACCCCCATGGATGGCAAGTTTCTATTGATGGACAATCCACTGAGATGTTTCGTGCGGACTACGTCTTACGGGCTTTAATTGTTCCCGCAGGAACCCACGAAATTGTCTTTGAATTTATTCCAGAAGTTGTTCATACGGGTCAGCTCATTAGTTTATCAAGTACCCTGTTATTTTTATTGATTTTATTGGTTATCGTTTTTGAGGCTTATCGAAAATATCGGACTAGGTTGAATGAGTAAATGAGATTTGAGACCAAAATACTGATTGTGACCTACTACTGGCCTCCTGCAGGAGGTCCAGGCGTTCAGCGTTGGTTAAAGTTTGCAAAATACCTTAAAGAATTCGGGATTACACCTGTAGTGGTTTGTCCTGAAAATGCCAATTATCCAATATTAGACCCAGCATTAAATCAAGAAATCCAACAGGATATAGAGGTGTTACGCGTGCCCATATTTGAGCCAGCTCGGATTATTAATCGATGGATTCCTAAAAAATCCAAATCCATAAGTAGTGGTATGGTTAATACACAAAATCCAAGTGTTCTAGAACGGATTTTGATGTCGGTACGGGGGCATTTATTCATCCCTGATGCCCGAAAATTCTGGGTGAATCCGACCGTAAAATATCTAAAGAAATACCTAGAACAACATCCTGAGATAAAATTGGTTATCACTACGGGTCCCCCGCATAGTGTGCATCTCATCGGTCACAAACTCCAGCAATCACGCGCCGTAAAGTGGCTGGCTGACTTTCGGGATCCCTGGACAGAAATTTATTACCACAAAGCCCTTAACCTCATGGAGTGGGCCCAGCGCCGACACCTAGGCTTGGAGCAAAAAGTACTCGAATCTGCCGACAGAATATTAACGACGAGCGAGCCCACAGCGGCATCATTTAAATTGAGAACCCACAAACCCGTGTCAGTCATTACCAATGGTTTTGATGCATTAGATTTTGAAGGCTTAAGTGACGCTGAACTGGGATCAAAAGATAAATTTCGCATCACCCATGTTGGGACGCTCATGGAACCCAGAAATCCAATGGTTTTATGGCAGGCCTTGGCTAATTTGATCGCGAATCAAAAAGCACTTAAGGGACTTGAATCTTTTGCCCAGGATTTGGAAATTGAACTTACTGGGGGAATTGCTCCAGGTGTTCTGGACTCAATTAAAAATAACGGTCTTGAAAAACAACTGGTACAATGGCCTAATTGTAGTCATGAACAGGCCATAAAGGCGATGGCCAGAGGTCAGTTGCTGTTATTAAGCGAGCGAAATGAAGCAGATGCTCATCATATCATTCCAGCAAAATTGTTTGAATACCTGGCCTTATCTATCCCCATTATCGCTTTAGGTCCTCCTAATGGCGCTATTCAGCCAATTTTAGAAGAATCTCAGGCGGGCGTCTATTTTGTCCAAGGGGATTTAGAGGGTGTGGAAGAATATCTCTACAAAGCCTATCATGCGTATAAAAATAGTGCGCCACACACAAAACAGGAGCGTTCTCAACTTCCCTACGAGCGCAAAAACCTAACCCAATCGTTAGCGGCACTAATCAAAGAAATGACACTCTAAAGCACTACGGAGTCGATTGTGCGAATCGCTCTTTAAGAAAGGGCGCTGTAAGACTTTTAGGCGAATTCATGACTTCTTCGGGAGGTCCTTGAGCCACGATCGTCCCCCCTTTTTTTCCGCCCTCTGGACCTAAATCAATAAGGTGATCAGCACATTTGGCCACATCCATATTGTGTTCCACGACCACTACAGTATGCCCCTTATCCAGTAAAGCATAAAAAGAGCGCAGTAATTTATTTATATCGTGAAAATGAAGGCCAGTGGTGGGTTCATCAAAAATAAACAAGGTCTTCTCTTTGGTCTCGCCTTTGACTAAAAATGAAGCAAGTTTTATGCGCTGAGCCTCACCTCCGGAAAGTGTGGATGAACTTTGTCCCAGTTGTACATAACCCAAGCCCACATCTTGTAAAGGCATTAGTTTTTGGACTATTTTTTTATCACCGCGCCCTTCAAAAAATTCAATGGCTTCATCTACTGTCATACAAAGTACGTCATAGATCGAGCGCTCATCGACACGTATTTCTAGGATTTCTTTTTTAAAGCGTTGTCCTTTGCAAGCCTCACATTCCAGATGCACATCGGCCATAAATTGCATCTCTATGGTCACTTCGCCCTCACCTTTGCATAAATCACAACGCCCTCCGTCCACATTGAAACTAAAATGTTTCGTTTTATAGCCGCGTAAGCTGCTTAGTTTTTGATCGGCATACAACTTTCTAATATCATCATAAGCTTTGATATAGGTCACTGGATTAGAGCGACTTGATCTTCCGATAGGATTTTGGTCAACAAATTCAATATGGTGCAGCGCGGATAAGTCTCCGCTGAGTTTATCAAAGGCACCCGGCTTATCGCCGTATCCTGTAAGATGACGTTGAAGGGCTGGGTAGAGTATGCGTTTGACCAAAGTGGTTTTGCCGCTTCCTGAAACCCCGGTTACCGCAGTCATTTGTCCTAAAGGAATGGTTGCTGATACATTGTTCAAGTTGTGTTGACGCGCCCCTTCGAGTACAATCTTTTTTTGAGTGACACGACGATTTTTCGGGATTTCAATCATCAAACGGCCACTGAGGTAGTCTGCGGTGAGCCCTGGTTTCTTTAATAAATCTTTCAGGGGGCCTTCCGCCATAACAGAGCCGCCGAAACGTCCCGCTTCAGGACCAATGTCTATTATGTGGTCTGCGGCCCGCATAATGTCCTCGTCATGCTCCACCACAATAACCGTATTGCCTAAATCTCTTAGTTTAAGAAGAACCCCAATCAGGCGCTCCGTGTCTTTAGGATGAAGACCAATACTTGGCTCGTCTAAAATGTACATTGAACCGACTAGAGAACTCGCTAATGAGGTCGCCAGATTAATCCTTTGAGATTCACCGCCGGAGAGGGTATTGCTTTTTCGATTCAAGGTCAAATAGCCTAAACCGACATCTTGCAAAAAGTTTAATCTGTTTTTGATTTCTGTAAGCAGACGTTTACTCACCTGTTGCTGATATTCTGTGAGTTTCAGTTGGTCAATAATTGGTGAAAGTTCTTCTAGGGGAAGATTCATCAAATCTTGCAAATTATACCCATCAATTTTCACGTAACTCGCCTCATTGCGCAGACGGGTCCCTTTGCATTCGGGACAAATTGTTTTTCCTCGATAGCGCGAGAGCATGACCCGATTTTGAATTTTATAATTTTTAGCCTCGAGTTCCCCAAAGAAATCATTGAGCCCCATAAAATATTTATTGCCTGTCCACAGCAGTTCGTACTGTTGAGAGGAAAGCTCATGAATGGGTTTATGGATAGGAAAATCGAATTCATACGCTCGATTGACCAGTTGATCTCTGTGATAACTCATGCTTTCACCTCTCCAGGGGAAAATAGCGTTATCATAAACGCTTAGTCCCGTGTTAGGGATAACCAGCTCTGGATCAATGCCGATAATATCGCCATAGCCCTCGCATTTTGGACAAGCCCCAAAGGGATTATTAAAACTAAACAAATGGATGTTTGGTTCTAAAAAGGTCATGCCATCACGCTCAAAACGATTGCTAAATAGGTGCATTTGGTCATGATCTACCTCTTTAAGAGCTAAACTCCCTTTGCCTTCATAAAATGCGATTTGCACAGCATCCGCAAGTCGATTTAAAAAGTCTTCATCATCGGCGGTGACCACCCTGTCAACAATCAGGTAAAGCTCATCTGTATTTTTGGCTGTGACCTCACTAATTTTAATGGTTTCATTGTTGTGAAGTACTCGAGAAAAACCTTGCTGAGCCAATACACTGAGCTTATCTTTTAGGGACCTTTTGGCTTCTAAATGTATAGGGGCTAACAGTAATAATCTGCTGCCCTGTGGCATAGATTCGTATTCTTTTCTCGGCGATTTTGTCTTATCCTTGAAACTTGTTATTGAACGTTGGATTATTTCAATAAATTCATTTTCGAAATTACTCTCATTTTCCGAGTGTAATTTTACTTTATAGTCGGATAGATCACATGACAACATAGAATCAATCCTAT
>RFXU01000002.1 GCA_009921505.1 Flavobacteriaceae bacterium | reverse complement strand
CACTTGTTGTCCTGAGGTGGGCCAGTTTATAACTAAGGAATCGATCTGCTTGATGTCCCCAAGACCAAAATGCATGACTGCTTGACTCGATGAAAGAAAGCCCCGAGTGGTGTAATTTTCACGCGTAAATTTTTGGTTTTTATAATATGCGGTTACTCTTGCACCGATACCAAAGGCATTTTTTGTTGTATCGCGCAGGGCGATACTAAGATAATGTTGCTCAGGATCCATCTCCCTGGTTTGATTTTGGAGAATAAAGCAGGGTTCATTGGTATTGTTAACCACTAAGTCCAAATCACCGTCTAGGTCGAGATCGGCATAGGCGGCACCATGACTGTAGCTTGGAATTTCAGGAATCCAAGTTCCGGTCTGGTCGGTCATAGCCTGACCATCCGTATTTTTAAAAATATAATTAGGTGTTTTTTTTGCGGGAATCGCGTCAATAAAGCTCATTGATTCTCGCTTCATGGAAGCGCCTAATTGCTTTTGAATGGCTTGGTCTGCGACGAAATTTATAAAATCCATGTCGTTGGTCGCCCCGAGGATACCGTTTGTCACAAAAAGGTCATTTAGGCCATCTAAATCAAAATCTGCCAAAAGAGGACTCCAGGACCATTCAGTTGCGGAGACGCCCCAAGCGTTAGCAATTTCACTAAATATGGCTGCGCCACGATTTAGTTGAAGGGTGTTTTGCATGTACTGATGATCATATCCATTTTTGATGTATTGATCGTACAACTGATAATTGAACTCGGTTCCTGAGGTCTTGTAAGTGACTCGGTCTTCAGGAAGCATATCTACTGACACTAAATCTATTAAACCGTCATTATTTATGTCGCCACTGTCATTTCCCATCGAATAGTGTGTGGTATGTCCCAAGGCCTCTTTTTGAGTTTGAATAACCTCTATGAATGTTTTATCCCCTTGGTTGAGGTAGAGGTAGTCATTTTCAAAAAAATCATTCCCTACGTAAATATCAGGATAACCATCATTATTGTAGTCTGCAACGCTGAGCCCGAGGCCATAGCCGATATTGCCTTGAAAAATACCCGCCTGTTGTGAAACATCGACAAATACACCGTTTTGATTTTCATATAGACGATCGCCCGAAATGGAATCTACTTTTTCTCGTTTGACCCCATTTCCATAATTCATATTCGGATTAATGCTGTGGTTTAAAAGAAATAAATCTAAATCCCCGTCCAAGTCATAGTCTAAAAAGCTACTGTGTGTGCTGAGTCCGCGAAAGTCGAGGCCATATTGATTAGCCTGCTCCTCAAATAGCGGTATTCCCTGTTCATCCAGTCCTTGATGGACTAAAAGTGCATTGTGAACCTCTGGCACGGAGTCTGCGGCTACGCGGGCTAGATAAAGATCCATCCAACCATCCCCGTTGATATCACCTATAGCCACACCGTTATTCCATCCCGGGGGGAGTTTTGGGAGGGGCGCTTTTTGAAATTTTAAATTACCCCGATTGAGGTAAAGCTCGGGTAATGTTTGATTCGCGCTAAATATGATGTCGGGTAAATTGTCGTTATTCAAATCGGCTATCGCAATACCACCACCGTTATAAAAATAAATGTAGTTTAAAATATTTTGCTTAGGCGAAGAGACCAGTTGATTAATAAAATCAATACCCGTTTCCCCTGAAGACCTTAATTTAAACCGCGTCTCATGCCCACACGATGTTAAGCTCACTAGAATGATAAGCAATAGCATCGTTTTCTTAGTAAATCTTTGAAGAACTATTCTTCCAAGTAGGGTCATTATTAGATAGTATTTTCCAATCACTAATGTAGCCATCAGATTATATACTTCGAGCAGTTGAAAAATTAAAAAGATTAATAAAAGATTAAAAAAAAAGCCACCTCATTGAGGTGGCTTTAATATTTAAATCACAATCGGATTAGTATCCAGGATTCTGAACTAAGTTAGGGTTAGATAACAAGGCGTTTACCGGGATAGGGTAAAGTTTCCAAGTATCGTCACCTACTGATGCTTCGTTTTTAAATTCCCAAGCACGAGTGAACTGTCCGAAACGCAACATGTCGTTTCTTCTCCAGAACTCAACGTATAACTCACGTCCGCGCTCAGCCAATAAATCAGCATCTGTAACGCTTCCTAGTGGAGTAGCGCCACGAAGTGTACGTAGTTCATTCACCATCGGAGTAGCATTACCACCCATACGCATCATAGCTTCCGCTTTCATCAAGTGCGCATCAGCATAACGGAATACGATTTCATGTGAACGGAAAGATCCGCCGTCATCACCAGGGTGATATTTAATAATACGAATACCAGTATTTTCACCATTACCAGAAAGACCTGGTAATTCTTTAGTGAATACAAGTGGGTTTCCAGAACGATCTTTTAGGATAGTTCCATCTTCTTCGTATTGCTGGCCTACTAGGAAACCATAACCAATTCCCAAGTTTTGAGAGTCAGCATCAGAAGCACCTGGCACCCATCCACGACGCTCTTCTTGACCAGAACCTGCAGCATTGCTTTCAGGCCCTTCGAAGCTGTCATAGAATTCAGCCAAAGTAGTGAATCCGTTCCAACCACCCCCTGAGTTATCAGGAGAGTTTTGGTTGTAGTGCAATCCATTCCAAATACGGTTACCTACACCAGCTTTAGCATACCAAATTGTTTCTGAATCAGGAACGTCTTGCTTGAAGATATCGAAATATCCAGCTTGTAGGGCATATCCCTCAGCAGCAATGGCGTCTACGTGATCGATAACAGCCTGATAGTTTGGTTGAGATCCGGTGTAACGCTCAGCGTTCAACATAACTTTTGCTAACATAAAGTGTCCAGCAGCACGGTTGGCTCTAGAGTGACCTTCTTCAGTTGGTCCAGGACCTGCCATAGGCAAGTTTGGCAACGCTGTTTCAAGATCATTTACGATGAAAGCATAAGCTTCAGACGCTGAGTATACAGATGGATTAACATCAGAAGCGTCTGTTGGTTGACGGAACGGTGCAACACCATATAGGTCTAACACAAAGTACATACTGAATGCGCGCAAGAAACGAGCTTGTGCTTCTTGCTCAGCGTTTGGTGCGCTCAATGGATCTAGGATCTGAGAGGCACGCAAAACGTTTTGGTTCAAATTGTTCCAAGTGTTTAAGACAAATTGGTGGGTAGGACTCCAAGTATGTGCGTGAAGCGTTCTCCAGATTCCATTATCCCCCCAGTCCGTACCACGAGTAGGTACAAGGGTTTCATCTGTAGAAACTTCGTTCAAGGCAAAGAAATTTCCTTGGTCACCAAGTTGTCCGTATGTGTCATTGTATAGGTTAGTAATCGATGCATCTACATCAGCTACTCCTTCGAATACTGTAGATCCCTCGGCGATAATAGAATCAGATTCTTCAATCGCTAAGTCTGTACAGGAAACGGTCAATAAAGATAGAAACGCAGTCGCTAGAACGGGCTTCATGAATTTTATCATGTTTCTTTTCATAATTTATTTTTTAAAATTTAGCGTTAAGTCCAAAAGTAAATGTTCTTGGTCTTGGGTATGACGCGTAGTCAATACCAAATACTGGAAGACCATTTAATAAGTCTCCACCTGAAGGCGAGCTACTTACTTCAGGATCCAAACCTGAATAATCTGTGATTACAAATAAGTTTTGTCCAGTCACTGAGAACACTAGTGATGAGAAGAACTCATCCCCAGATAGAGGCCAATTGTAACTTACTGTAGCATTTTGGAAACGAACGAAATCTCCACTTTCTAAGAAACGAGTAGATACGTCAGCGGCAGCATCAAATGACTCACCAGCGGTAAGCACGTCTGAAGTTACGTTACGACCTCCACGGAAAGCCCCTGCAGTAAAGAAGGCGTTAGCCGTGTTGTTGTAAATATAGTGACCAAATTGACCTGAGAAATAAGCGGATGCTGTCCATCTCTTGTAGCTCAAAGAAGTTGAAAGACCTCCAGTTAGGTTAGGCAATGCGCTCTTTCCAACGAAGTCCTGAACGTCTGTTTGTACTGGTTGTCCAGTCGCAGGATCAAATCCTTCAAATTCACGTAAGAAGTAAGAGAACAATGGCTCTCCAGCTTTTAATTTCTGAGCGAAGGCTAAAGAAAGACCTTGTCCACGGATGGTACCAGCATCAAACTCTCCTTGAAGTGACTCAACCATGTTGTCATTGTAAGCTGCGTTTAAGGTTGCATTCCAGGTTAAATCATCACTAGAGATAAGATCATAACCTAAGCTTACTTCAAGTCCTTGGTTTACCACTTTAGAATCTGGTAAGTTCAAGAACAAGAATGGTTGAACTGAAGGCTGAGCTGCAAGTACATTGAACAATAGGTCAGAAGTCTCCTTGCGGTAAACATCTAAGCTACCGTTAAAACGATCATTGTTGAATCCGAAGTCAAGACCTGCGGCATATTGCATTGTTTCTTCCCACTTAAGTGCTGGGTTAGGATAAGAAACGTCTACGATACCTGGGATGTTGATGTTTCCACCATCATCTGGTCCACCACCAGCGTAACGCTGTCTTTGGGTGAAGTTTCCATATCCAAGACCTTCTTGGTTACCAGTAATACCGGCACCTAAACGAAGCTTTAAAGTAGAGAATGCATCACTTACGAAGTCTTCGTTGTGTAATTTCCAGGCGAAAGCTCCTGAAGGGAAATAACCGTATTGGTTGTCCTCACCAAAACGAGAAGAACCATCCGCACGAACTGTTGCAGTGAATAAATACTTATCATTGATAGAGTAGTTCACACGACCAAAGTAAGATTGTAATTCGTCAGTGTTGTCAAAAGTGTCAACAAAGATCGATTTTACAGCCAGGTTATTTAGGTCAGTGATGATATCAGTTGCTGGATCAGGGAATAGGCGATTTACGAAAATTCCACCGGTATTACCGGCAAAACCATACTGCTGATAGTCACCAGTAATTTTTGCTTCAATAGCGTTAGCAGTGCTTTCGATTGCATCACCCATTTCGTTCATATTCTCTGTGAAGAATCCCCAAGCGTTGGCGGTACGACCGTTACGGTTGAAGTTCTGATAAGAGTAACCGGCTAAGATATCAAGGCTAGAATTTCCGAAGTCTTTTGAATAGTTCAAAGTTGCTTCCAAAAGTTCGCTGCTTGTATTTAAGTCGCTTAAGATTCCACGTCCATTACCAAAGGCACCCGCACCGAAGTTACGCGCGTTTGGCGAAGAAACACCAATTCTAGTTGACTCAGATTCATCAATACCAATATTTACTCTAGCAGAAAGATCTGACGTTAAAGCGTACTCTGCAGAAACGTTAACTAACATACGGTTAGTGTTTGCTAGGTTTTGGTAATAATCCAACATTGTGGCAGGAGACAAAAGACCTCCAGTTCCATCGAAGTCAGGAGAGGTAGGCCAAGTTGGGTTAGCTGAATAAGCTGCTCCGAGAAGATCTCCTCGGAAACCAGCAGATGCTGCAGTAGCCGCACCTTCATCGTTTACGCGAGAAAGTGTAGACTGAACCCCAATTTTAAGTTTGTCATTTAAAAATCTTTGATTCCAGTTAAGACGACCTGTAATACGCTCTAAAGACGTATTTTCCACAACACCAAAGTTCTTGCTGTAACCAAAGGTTGCACGTAAGTTACCTGAACCATAGTTGTTAGAATATGCAATATCATTGTTTGTAGAAGTCGAAGTTCTAAAAATAAAGTCTTGCCAGTTCGTGTTTGATCCGAAATCACGCTCTTCAACATTGAATCCAAAATCATTCGAACGGCTTAAATATTTTTCAGCAGACAACAAATCAAAAGTTTTTGCTACTGACGCAATCGCCATACTTGAAGAATATTCCCATGAACTTCCTTTTGCTCCTTTACCAGATTTAGTGGTAATGAACACAACTCCGTTAGCACCACGTGAACCGTAAATAGCGGCTGCAGAGGCATCTTTGAGGATACTGATACTTTCAATATCGTTAGGGTTGATAAAGGCTAATGGGTTTTTAGCTGCATTTGATCCAACCCCAGTATTTGCAGTTTCAGCAGAAGTATTACCTCCTGATAATGGAATACCATCAACTACGAATAATGGATTGTTGTTAGATCGAACAGAAGCTGCTCCACGAATACGGATGTCGATACCCGCACCTGGCTCACCATTGCTCTGAGAAATTTGAACCCCGGCAGTTTTACCTTGGATCAATTGCTCAGGAGAGGTGATGACCCCTTGGTTGAAGTCTTTTGCAGTTACTGCTGTTACGGACCCGGTTGCGTCTTGAACCGTGGTAGTACCATAACCAATAACCACAACCTCAGCCAAAGCTTGAGCGTCTTCAGCTAGAGTTACGTCAACTGATGACTGGCCATTTACAAAAACCTCTTGGGTTGCATAGCCAATGTAACTGAATACCAAAGTGGCGTCATTTGCGACATCACTGATGGAATAGTTACCGTCAAAATCAGTTTGTGCTCCATTTGAAGTGCCCTGCACCACAACATTCACTCCAGGAACAGGTCCATTTGCATCGGAAACTGTTCCACTAACAGTCATCTGGGCAAATGCGGTACTTCCCATGAGCAGAACTACAGGGAGCAACAAAAGTTTAGTTAGTAGTTTGTTTTTCATATAATTCTCGGTTTTAGGTTAATTTACTTGTTAATCAGTCGTTTTCAAATATTACAAATACAAAAGGAGGCATTCAAACCGTTAAGAATGCCGCAAATTGCGGTGAAATATACAATTTTTTTATAACATAGATTTTGTTTTTTCCTCAGTAATGGATTCCGAGGCGTATAATGAAATCCTAATTTAAGGTACAATTTCTAGCTTTTTTTTGAAAAATGAAGCGATTGCCTTACAAATTATCAATTTTGAACACGAAATCGTTTTCGTTTTCGATTTACTTGAAATAACTTGCAATCATTGAATTGAAAATTATACATTTCGCACATCAGATCAAACCCAAATGAAAGAGGTTACCTTAAAACAAATCGCTGAAAATCTTGGAATATCAGTAACGACTGTGTCCAAGGCGCTAAAGGATTATAAAGATGTCAGTAAGGAGACTAAGGCCTTAGTTCGCGCTGAGGCCAAAGCATTAAATTACAAACCAAACGTCTTTGCGGTAAACCTGCGTACAAAGGAGTCCAGGACTGTCGGGTTAATAATACCCGAGGTGGTGCATCACTTTTTTTCCAGTGTGATTAATGGAATCATCAATGAAGCTGAAAAATTTGGGTATCTCGTTATTATTCTCCAATCCAATGAATCCGAAGAACTCGAGCGCAAGCAGGTTGATTTGCTTTTGAGCAAGCGTGTGGACGGAATCATGATGTCTTTAGCCAATACCACCGTAGAGGTCGATCATATTGCTTCCATAAAAAGAGCAAATACACCATTGGTCATGTTTGATAAGATTTCAAAAATGATTGCATGTTCCAAAGTAGTGATTAACGATCGACAGGCTGCTTACGACGCAACAAAATTTTTAATTGATAAAGGATGTAAGCGAATTGCCCACTTTCGAGGGGCTTTACTACCGCAAAATAGCATTGATCGATTTTTAGGTTACAAAAAGGCCCTTGAAGATCACGGTTTACCTTTTGATCCCAAATTAGTTTATATCTGCGAAAAGGTGGATTATGATGATGGAAGAGCAGCCGCAATTCAGCTCTTAGCGGATGGGCATAAAATCGATGGGCTATTTGCCATTACCGATATGGCGGCAACTGGAGCTTTGACGGTCTTCAAGGAAAATGGCATTAAAGTACCTCAAGATATTGCCCTTATGGGCTTTAGTAATTGGTTTTTGTCTCAGGCTATAACCCCTGCGCTAAGTACTGTGGATCAGCCAGGTTATAAGATGGGCCGTAAAACTTTTAAACTTTTGCGCAAAGAAATGAATGCAAAAAAACAAGGAATTGCTTTTACCCCTATAACTAAAACGCTTAAGACGAAAATAGTTGAGCGTGATTCAACGCCAAAATAATTTTACATTTAGCCTAACCAATATTTTAGCAATTCATTATGCGTCTGCTTTTTGGCTTATTTGCCGCCCTTTTTATACTGCCTAGTAGCTGTATTGATCCCTTGATCAAAGCGGGAGAAAATCATCGCTCAGAATATTCAGAGCGCTATCGGCCGCAATTTCATTTTTCTCCAAAATCAAATTGGATGAACGATCCAAATGGGTTGATTTTTGAAAACGATCAGTATCATTTGTTCTATCAGTTTTACCCGGACAGCACCGTATGGGGGCCTATGCATTGGGGACACGCAACGAGTGAAGATTTGACCCATTGGACCAATCAACCCATAGCCCTTTATCCTGATTCATTGGGGTATATTTTTTCTGGCAGCGCCGTAATGGACACTAAAAATTCTTCAGGACTGGGAACAGATGATCAACCTGCTCTAGTGGCCATATTTACCTATCATAATATGGAACACGAGCGCTCAGGACGAAAGGATTATCAAACTCAAGGCATCGCATTTAGTCTTGATCATGGGATGACCTGGGAGAAATATGATGGAAATCCAGTAATTGAAAATCCCGGAATTAAAGACTTCAGGGATCCAAAGGTATTTTGGCATGAGCCTTCTCAAAAATGGATTTTGATTTTGGTTGCGGGAGATCACGCGCGCATTTACAATTCTCCTAACCTTATTAATTGGACATTTTTAAGTGATTTTGGTCATAATGAAGGTGCCCATGGCGGTGTGTGGGAGTGTCCAGATTTATTTCCTTTAACTACTGATCAAGGGAATGAAAAATGGATTTTAATCGTAAGTGTTAATCCTGGAGGGCCAAAAGGCGGGTCAGCAACTCAATATTTTGTTGGTGATTTTGATGGACAAAAATTTACCACAACACAAGAGGGGAGTAAATGGCTGGATTTTGGCCGTGACAATTATGCCGGAGTAACTTATAATGATGCTCCAGAGGACCAACGAATTTTAATCGGTTGGATGAGCAATTGGGATTATGCACAGGTAACCCCTACCACGACCTGGCGCAGTGCAATGACCCTGCCAAGACGTCTAGAATTGAAGGGGAGCAACTCAGATTATTACCTTGTGCAAAGTCCTATAATTGAGCCTTCCATTGTTCGTCAGACCGAGGAGTTTGATATTTCTCAAGTCAACGAAGGGGTTGTTTTGCCCTCCGGTCAATTTAAAATAGAATTTGACGTAGACCTGAGTGAAAAGACAGTATTTGAGTTATCCAACGATCAGGATCAATTTGTTTTTTCGATCAATTCAACTCCAGGACAAATGTTGATCGATCGGCGCGTTTCTGGCAAAATTGGATTTTCCGAGAAATTTGCCCCGGGACCGCAAATTTCAAATTTCAACCCGGAGAATCGAGCCGCAAAGGTGGCCATTTTTTGTGATGCATCTTCCATAGAAATATTTGTGGATGACGGCCGCTATGTATTTACCAATCAAGTCTTTCCTGAGGAGCCTTATAACCGCTTAAAGATTGTTTCAGACGGGACGATAACCGATAAAATTATTTTTTCAGAATTCAATTCAATTTGGCATGAACAATAAAATTTTGATTTTTTCAATTACCGTAGCTCTTGCGGGGTTTCTTTTTGGTTTTGATACCGTGGTGATCAGCGGGGCAAATAAACCGCTACAAGAACTTTGGGATCTTTCTCCGTTCATGCATGGTACTTTTATCATGAGCATGGCGCTTTGGGGCACTGTTTTGGGGTCTCTTATGGGAGGCATTCCTACTCAGAAAATGGGGCGCAAGAAAACCTTGTTCTGGATTGGAGTATTATTTTTTGTGTCTGCTATAGGAAGCGCGGTAGTTTCTGATCCTTTTCTTTTTTCATTTTTTCGATTTATAGGAGGTGTTGGTGTTGGGGTTTCCTCAGTGGCGGCTCCTATTTATATATCTGAAATCACTTCTTCTGACAAAAGAGGTCAATTAGGAGGCCTGTATCAATTTTGTTTAGTCTTTGGAATTTTGGTGGCGTTTATATCGAATTGGGCCCTTAAAGGTTTTGATGGGGCCAATGATTGGCGTTGGATGCTTGGCGTAGAGGCCATTCCTGCTTTAGCCTATACACTAATGGTCCTAAAGGTGCCACACAGCCCAAGATGGTTGGTGTTACAAAAGGGTGATGAGCAAGGCGCTTTATCAATTTTGACCATCATTTATCAAAAAGTCGATTTGGCCAAAAGACATTTGGCCGAGATTAAATTAGACCGTCAAGAATCGAGCGGATCGGATCGCTTATTTCAAAAGAAATATAAGAAAGTACTTTATCTAGGTTTTCTCATCGCCTTTTTTAATCAGCTTTCAGGAATAAATTTTGTTCTTTACTACGCCCCACAAATTTTGGAGCAAGCCGGATTAGGAGGCAGTGATTCGCTTTTTAATTCGATTGCGATCGGTATTGTCAATTTAATATTTACCCTTATTGGGGTGCGATTAATTGATCGACTCGGTCGTCGTCAATTGATAATAATCGGATCTATAGGTTATATCTTGAGTCTTGTGATGGTTGGGGTGTGTTTTCAATACGCCTTAAGTTCAACTTTGTTATTGACGTTTATTTGTCTTTTTGTGGCAGCCCATGCCATCGGCCAAGGTGCCGTTATATGGGTATTTATCTCTGAGATATTTCCCAATCGGGTGCGCTCTTATGGGCAGAGCTGGGGTACTGGAACCCACTGGGTTTTCGCGGCGATTATCACCATGATTACCCCATTTTTTATCGATGATCAAGAGGGAATTTTTCGCGATAATTTAGAGGTGATTTATTACTTCTTTGCCTTTATGATGGTCTTACAATTATTGTGGGCCCTATTCAAAATGCCGGAAACCAAAGGAATTTCTCTAGAGGATTTAGAAAAGGAATTGGTCGATCATGAAGCCTGATTCCCCAAAAATAATTTGTTGGGGGGAAATTCTGTGGGATGTCTTTGAGGATCATTCTGTTATCGGAGGCGCTCCATTTAATGTCGCCCAAAGGCTCCATAGTTTTGACGTGAGCACACTCATGGTCAGTACGATAGGTCATGATCAACTCGGCGAAAACGTCTTGGATTATATGCGACAAAAGGGACTCAGCACACGGGGTGTTTCGCGGCACGACCATTTAGCCACTGGAAGGGTCAATGTTATCTTGGATCATCAAGGCTCGGCTCGCTATACCATCGAGGATCCTGCAGCCTGGGATGACATTAATGTAAATAATAAGATTGAACCTTTGATGGAGTCCGCCCAGGTTTTAGTTTTTGGAAGTTTGGCTTTGCGTCATCCGCCCAACCAAAAGAGCCTCAATGATTTATTGAAATACAACCTGTTGAAGGTTTTCGATGTCAATCTTCGACCACCACATTTTGATTTGTCCTGGATTGAAGGCATGATAAAAAAGGCAGACCTGGTTAAAATGAATGATGAAGAATTGGATTATTTATATGCGTCATCACTTGATTTTCAAGAAAGTGATTCCATTGATGAAAAATGTGCTAAACTCTCGGCCTTTGACCCTAATAAAATTTGGTGTGTGACCTTAGGTGGTGCAGGAGCGAGATTATTTGTTGAGGGGTTCTGGTATGCTCATTCGGGTTATGTCGTGGAGGTTATGGACACTGTGGGTGCAGGAGACAGTTTTTTGGCGGCTTTAATACAGGAATTAATTATCGAAAAACGCTCGCCAGAGCAAGCATTGGACGCCGCAGTGAAAATCGGGAGTATTGTTGCGGCTAAAGCGGGGGCTAATCCTGAAATAAGTACTTGGGATCTAAATAATTTGATCTCAAAATAGGCTTCCATATTGCCTCATTCCATTCAGATTTAAAAATGAAATTTTTGTTTTGCAGACGCTAAAATAAATTTATATTTGCACCCGCTGCAGCGTTTTGACTGTGAGCAGGAGGTACCTTAGCTCAGTTGGTAGAGCAACGGACTGAAAATCCGTGTGTCCCTGGTTCGATTCCTGGAGGTACCACAATAAAAAAGCGATCAAACAATTTGTTTGGTCGCTTTTTTTATTTCTTTTTTAAATTTTCTTTAAACGATACAGGTTCTTCCTTCAAATCACCATAATGCGTTTAATTGAGCAGGAACAATTTTAAATATTCAATGTATCTTAGTGAAAATTAAAATCTTATTGAATTTTGGGTAGGGTAGAGTAAATCAACGTTGTTTTACTTTAAGAGAACCCTTATAAAAGAGTTCAATCTGTATTTCAAAAAAATAATTTACTATGAAACAGTCAAGAAGACATTTTTTAACGCAAACATGCCCGTCGGTAGCCTTTGCTTTTTTTGGCCTTTCTTTTCTGGAGGCTTGTTCGAGTGATTCAGATACGGCGTCGGGTCCAACAAATAACGACCAGCCAGGAGGGACCTCTGGTTATGAGATCAGTGGTAATACGGTAACCGTTGATTTAGGCAATGCTAATTTTACTGATTTGGCAAATCCTGGGGGATATACCAATATTTTAAATGCAGGAGTGCTTTTATTGCGCCTAAGTTCAACAGAAATAGCGGCTTACGATAATTGTTGCCCGCACAGAGGCACTAATAATCTTTGGAGTTATTCATCGGGGACATGGACGTGTGGTAACCATGGTAATAGCTACTCAAATGATGGAAACAATGTTGAATCTTGTAATTCAGGAGCCACCTCTGGAGGTTTGAAGAAATACACGACAGTGCTCACTAATAACACACTAGTAATTACAAAAGCTTAGCACATTGGGACGACTGTATTTTTTATTAATTTTTGTTTTTTCTTTTGGTATTGCTGAAGTACAAGCCCAGGAGCTCGACGACATTTTTAATTCGTTTGAACAGGAAGAGGAGTTTCCCTTATTGCCTGACAAAATGTTATTTACTCAGCGCTTTTTGTGGGGGGAAAATGGTCTTCTCAGACGCTCTGAATTGGCTCCACTGTCCCCAATCCAAAGAAGTCGAGAGATTGAATTGCGGCGTAAAATGCTGATAACGCATCAGGTTTTGGGCTACGTTACTCTTGCCTCGATGATCGCTCAAGGCATTATTGGCGGAAAACTTTACAACTGCGATAACTGTAATTCACGAGAATACAACCAAATAAAAAATGCACACGAAACCATGGCTGGTGTCGTTAATGTGAGCTATTTTTCAGGTGCAGCTTTATCTCTTTTTGCCCCCCCTCCACTAATTAATCGTACAGAAAAAGGTTTGTCGTCAGCAAGAGCACATAAGTGGTTAGCGAGTATTCATTTTTCAGCTATGGTAGCTACAAATTTATTGGCTGATGGGGCGAGTGAAAGTCAGACAGGTCGAAATCTGCATAGAATAGCGGCTTACACCGCCTTTGGTAGCTTCGCGACCGCAACTTTAGTACTCACCTTTTAGTTTTTTGCTATGTTTCTAAATATCAAAAAAGTTCTATTCGTGGTTAAATTTGCCCTGGTTTTGTCCTATTCAAATCTGATGGGTCAAAATCAGACAACAAGTTCAAGTACATGGACCTTAGATCCAAGTCGCTCGGAAATAAGTTATACGGGCGCACATCTATTACATGAGTGGACGGGCGTCAATAAAAATTTGGTGGGTTTGATGAAATCCAATGATGGGCAACTTGACATGATAGCCGTGTCTGCTAAGGTCGCGGACTTTGACAGTGGTAATGAAAATCGCGATGCCCACGCTCTGGAGCTTCTGGATGTTTTTGATTTTCCCAATGTTCGATTTTTGGCTAAAAAGTTTACCCAGAGCGGTCAACAAGTAGTTATGGACGGGATTTTACAATTCCGCGGCGTAAGCCGAGATATTTCGGTAAACATGAACCTCGAGTCTACACTGGACCAATACAAGGTCTTCGGGACGTTCACAGTTCAGCCCACTTTATTTGACATGCCTTTGCCATCGTTCATGCTAAAAGATATCGACGACGCGCTTGATATTAAAGTTTCATTATTGTTTATTCCAAATGAACAGTAGTTGTTACTTAAGTTGTTAAGTGACCTTATAAAACGTAAAAAGGCCAGCTACTGCTGGCCTTTTCTATTATCGTCAATAACTAATCTATAATAGTGGTAAAACTACTTTGTCGATAACGTGTACTACTCCGTTGTAAGCCTGTACATTGTTAGCAATGATATTGGCCACACGTCCATTCGGGTCAACAAGCTGTGGACCATTGGTTAGATCAACAGTTAAACTCTCTCCGACTAAAGTTGGTACGGGCATATCTTGGGTTAAATCTTCTGCGCGAACATTGGCTTCTCCAACCACGTGTGTTAGAAGAACTGCAGTCAATGTATTCACATCGATTTGAGAAAGATCATCAATGCCAAGTTCGGTCAATAAGCTGCCAAATGCATCATTGGTTGGTGCAAATGCGGTCAATGGCGTTCCTTGTCCGGTTGAACTTAAAATAGTTACAAAAGGCACTTCTAAATCTGGACGCGTTAAGGCCGCAACCAAAGTCTCAAAAGTTGGGTCTGCAGTAGCAAATGTTGCAATGGTAGGTAACCCAATAACTTGGTCCACGATGTGAATCACACCATTTGTTGCTTCAATATCAGCTTGTGCTACTGTACTTACTCCATTGAAAACAACGCCGTTTGATGTGTTGAAGTACAAGCTCAAAACATCACCGTCCATATTGGTCGCGTTTGTTTGCGTGTATCCAGCACCGGCTGCAGTTAGGTCTGTAGACATTACAGTACCAGCAACGACATGGTTTAAAAGGATGTTGGCTAAAACGTCTGTAGGGACTTCGCTTAAATCAGCAAATCCATTAGCGGTTAAGAAGCTGTCGAAAGCAGCATTTGTCGGCGCTAGTACAGTGAACTCACCGCCGCTCAATACGTTGACTAGATCCCCGTCAGCGGCTTGAAGTGCAGCAACTAAGGAGCTTAAATCTGCTGTTTCTAGAGCAGTTTCAACGATGTTTAAGGGTTCTGGTGTATTTGTTGTGTTCTCGTCGTCATCTGAACAGGCAACAAAAGAAAACGCAATGGCCAATAAGGCAAGGGTTGTTGGTTTAAGAAATTTTTGAAAAATCATAGCTAATTGTTTTTATGAGTCACAAAGTAACGGCATTAACTTCATTTTTTGTTTAATCTTTTGTTAAAAATGTTAAACAAAATAGAATTCCATAGAAATCAATGAGTTGACTTCATGTAAATCATCATATGGGATAAATTTGACAATAAATTGACATAAGAAAACGTGGGCAAATTGTATTTTCGCCCTAACAATATTCAATAATTTGATGAACTTAGTTCTTGATTTAGGCAATACGCGGGTAAAGTTCGGTGTATTTGAGCACCACAAATTAATCGCTCATGGCTTTTGGTTAGAAAAAAATTTGCGCGATGGCTTTGAGCATCTCTTAATAACCTATCCAGAGTTGAACACGGCTATTTGGTGTCAGAGCGGTGCCGATCGTCCCTTATTCTTAGATTATGTTTCGAGTAAACTCAAGGTTTTCCACATGAATCATAATTTAAAATTGCCCGTAGATAATCACTATAAGTCTCCGAAAACTTTGGGACATGATCGCTTGGCCTTAGTGAGTGCAGCCAAATTTCATGCTCCAGGGGTCGCGTCATTGGTGATTGATTGCGGGTCCTGCGTAACTTACGATTTTATTGATGCTAACGGACGCTATTATGGTGGAGCGATAAGTCCCGGTCTAACCATGCGTTACAAAGCAATGCATGACTACACAGAGAAGTTACCTAATCTGAGCATTCAAGCCACTGACCATTGGTATGGAGACAGCACGGATAACTCGATGCATCAAGGAGCATTTCGTGGATTAATTCATGAAATTCATGGGTTCATAAATCAGTATGAGCAATACAATCCGAATTTAACGACATTTTTAACAGGAGGAGACCTTGAAATTTTGCGAGATCACATAAAAAATGACATCTTTGCCCATCCTAATTTTTTATTGGAAGGACTCAACCAAATTTTATTGATCAACAAGGACTGATGCTCAAAAAAATATTTATCGTCATGGCATTTGCCATTACTGCCCCGATCTGGGGGCAGGGGACGACCTCGCCTTATTCTTTTTTTGGGATCGGCAATTTAAATTTTCGTGGAACTGTCGAAAATCGACTTATGGGGGGCGTGAGCACTTATTCCGATAGTATTCACGTAAATCTTCTGAATCCAGCGGGTCTGGCCAATTTGAAATTAGTCAATTATTCAATTGCGGGCAGTCATAAGTTCAACACGCTAAGTACGGCCTTGGATAGCGAGCGGGCCACTACGACAACGCTAGATTATATGGCGGTGGCGTTCCCCATGGGAAAATTTGGAGGCGCTTTTGGGCTTTTGCCTTTAACGACCTCTGGGTATAAACTAGAAAATATAGACGGCACCAATACCACACAATACACAGGAAGTGGTGGAATGAACAAAGTGTTTTTTGGTCTTGGTTATGCCCTAACACCTGAACTGAATTTAGGGGTTGAGGCGAATTATAATTTTGGTAAAATCCGCAATAATGCGGTAACCTTTCAAGACGACATACAACTAGGGACCGAAGAAGACAACGAAAGTGACTTGCTGGGACTCAGTATGAATTTGGGACTACAATACAGACGCGTTCTCAAAGGAAAACTCAATGGTTTGGCCTCTGTGAGTTATACACCCGAGACCAAATTCACTTCGGAAAATGCCCGGCAAATAGCGACTGTGCTCTTATTGCCAAACGGAAATACTTCCCCTATCGACCGACGCGATATTGAATTGGCTAACACTGATTTTGTTTTTCCTTCTCAGATAACTGTGGGACTTGGATTAGTGGAGGAACGAAAATGGTCGTTATCCGCAGAAGTTAGTGCACAGAAAACAAGTAATTTGGCCAGTAGTACGGTTGTGTTAGACAATGTTACTTACGAAGATGCCTTGCGTTTTAAAATGGGCGGGTTTTATATACCAGACTACAATTCATTTTCAAACCTCCTCAAGCGGATTGTTTACCGTGGCGGGTTCCGCTTTGAAGAGACTGGAATTAATGTAAACGGCAACGCGATCTCAGAGTTTGGCATGTCTTTTGGACTAGGGATTAATCTAGGACGTACATTTTCAAATGTAAATATTGGTGTCGAGTACGGAGGTCGTGGGACTAAA
Source organism: Flavobacteriaceae bacterium (assembly GCA_009921505.1). Lineage (GTDB taxonomy): Bacteria > Bacteroidota > Bacteroidia > Flavobacteriales > Flavobacteriaceae > BACL21. Next base: position 22,002 of record RFXU01000002.1, on the reverse strand, counting down.
AACAATGGATTGGTAGAGGAATCATTTGTCAATATATTTGTAGGCCTTTCTCTTAATGACAAGTGGTTCGAAAAAAGATTATACGATTAAAATAGAGTTATGAAAACTAAGATTTTGCTTTTGGCATTTTTTGCCATTTTGATGACGACAAACGCTAGTGCTCAAGACGACTGCACTATAGCTGTTTCTTTATATACAGAACCAGCTAAAATTAAAAATTATGAAGGAGCATTGCCTCATTATAATAAGGTAATCACCTCATGTCCTCAATACAATGTCGCTGTATATCAATACGCGGTGAAAATGTTCGAATACTTTATTGAGCAAGGAGATCAAACCAAAATTAAAGATCTTGAGAATGCTTATCAATTGCGTATGAAATACTTCCCTAAAAAGTCTAAAAAAGGGGAGATTATGGCGGACATCGCTCAAATTAAATACGACAACGGTATTGGCGACAAGCTGTCTCAGTACAATGCTTTTGATTTGGCCTACAAAACAGATGAGCCAAATTTTAAAAGCCCAAAAGCGATTTATACTTATTTTTCCTTGGTTATGGATCTTTATAAAGACGGCCAAAAGGACATACAAGAAGTCTTTGATCTTTATGACATCATTGTAGAGAAAATCGAAAAAGAAGAAGGGAATTACGCTTTGCAAATCAACAAAATGATTGAAAAAGAAGAGGCCGGTCAGAAATTGAGTAGCAAGGATCAAAAGAAACTTGATGGTTATGAAAAGTACTTGGGTTATTATGCAAAAATTAAAGAAAGTGTAGACGCCAAGTTGGGATCTGTTGCCGATTGTGACAATTTAATTCCCTTGTACGAGAAGAATTTTGAAGAAAAGAAAGAAGATATCGCTTGGCTTAAAAGTGCAGCGAGTCGTTTGAATGCCAAGGATTGTGAGACGCCTTTGTTTTATCAGTTAGTCCAACAATTGCATTCACTTCAACCTTCTGCAGCCTCTGCTTTTTATCTCGGTAGATTGGCCGATCGTGATGGAAACAATACTGATGCCATAAACTATTATAATCAGGCCGTTGAACTCGAAACCAATTTGAATAAGGCAGCCGATTATACCTTTGCTATTGCAGAGAATTATCGCAAACGAGGAAGTTATAGCAATGCGCGAAGCAGTTATTATAAAGTTTTGGAGCAAAAGCCTTCAAAAGGGATTTGTTACTTGCGAATTGCCGATATGTACTCCAAAAGTTCTAATGATTGTGGAGGAAGTGTATTTGAAAAGAGAGCCATTAACTGGAAAGCCGCTGAAATGGCTGATCGTGCGGCTCGTGTAGATGCGTCTGTTGCCGCTACGGCAAAAGCTACTGCTGAGAGTTATCGCGGACGCGCTCCGAGCAAAAGTGATATTTTTGCTGAAGGGATGGCCGGAAAGGTGATTACCATTAATTGTTGGATCGGCGGCAGTGTAAAAGTGCCCAATCTTTAATGAGAAAATACAAACACAATTTGCCTGTAAACGCCATAGTCTTTTTCGGACTTATGGCGTTTTTTTCTTGTGAAGGAACTTATGATCAGGTGCAGCAATTAAACCTGAGTGATGAGCGTCCAATTGCAGAAGGACAAGAGGTGAATTTAAAATATACTGATTCAGGGCGCTTAGTGACCAATCTTATTGCGCCCAAACTTTTGGATTATAGTAATTATGAGTTTGATTACCAGGAATTTCCAGAAGGCATTGATATCCACTTTTTTGATCAGGACCAAGAGAGTACGGTCCGCTCAGACTATGCCATACGCTATGGCTCGAGTGGACTTGTTGATTTGCGTCAAAATGTAGTGTTGACCACGGCAGATGGAAATATTTTGGAGGCAGAGCAACTGTATTGGAATCAAAGAGGACAATGGTTGTTTACCGATCAACCCTATCGAATCACCTTTAGTGACGGCTCGTATAATGATGGGAGTCGATTTGATGCCAATGAAGATTTTACTATCTTTCTTTCAAGAAATAATAAAGGGATTCAACGTATTGTGGATTCCGAATAAACCCTATAAATATGCGCGGCAAGATTTACAAGCTTTTTGAATATGGCTACATCGCAATGGCTCTATTTTCGATATACTTAGTCCTTACGAATTGGAGTGAAAATAGAGAGCGATCTTATATGTTTATTATTTTTGCTGTTGTGGCCGTAGGAATGTATTTTTTTAAGCGTTGGTTTAGAAAAAACATGGAAAATCGTTCCAAATAATTTATGGAAGGATCCCTGTTAATCATTTTTATTTCATTGCTTTTTTCGGCCTTTTTCTCCGGAATGGAAATCGCCTATGTTTCGGCCAATAAGATTCATCTCGAAATTGAAAAGAAACAAAATAATTTTATTGCTACCGTTTTAAAGCGAATCACGCTTCGTCCTTCTAAGTTTATCGCTACTATGTTGGTTGGTAATAATATTGCCCTGGTGATTTACGGACTATTTATGGGCGAAGTTTTGATGCATTGGGTTCCTCTTGATGGATTTTGGGGACTCATGGCCCATACATTTATCTCAACTTTAGTGATTTTATGGACGGCCGAGTTTTTGCCTAAAGTGTTTTTTCAGATTTACGCCAATCAGTTGGTGGTTATTTTATCCTTGCCTGCCTACATCTTTTATCTATTGTTTTCGGTGATTTCCGAATTAGTGATTTGGATTTCGGATTTTATATTAAGGGTTTTGTTTAGAACCCCAGGAGATAACCTCCAATTGAGCTTCAGTAAAGTAGAATTGGGCCATTACATCAATGAGCAGATGGACAGCTTGGAAATCGAGGATGAGGTGGATAGTGAAATACAAATTTTTCAAAATGCACTGGAGTTTTCTGATGTAAAGGCACGTGAGGTAATGATCCCACGTACAGAGGTAATCGGGGTTGATGTGCAAACGACCCCTCGGGCCCTGAGTGAGCGCTTTACAGAAACGGGACTCTCGAAAATTTTGGTTTACCAAGATAATTTGGACAACATCCTTGGATATGTACACTCTTTTGAACTCTTTAAAAAACCTGAGGTGCTGAGTCAAGTTTTAATGCCTGTGGTCTTTATTCCCGAGACCATGCTTGCTAAGGATATCCTTCAAGTGCTCACGCGCAAACGCAAGAGTATCGCAGTGGTTGTGGACGAATATGGGGGTACAGCCGGCATCATTACTGTGGAGGACATCATTGAGGAACTTTTTGGTGAAATTGAAGACGAACACGACTCGCTCGCTTTGGTTGAGGAAGAACTGGATCAAAATCGTTGGCGCTTTTCGGCGCGTTTGGAAGTGGATTATCTCAATGAAACCTACAAATTGGACTTGCCAGAAAGTGAGCAATATGAGACTTTGGGAGGATTAATCGTCCATGTGGCTGAGGAAATTCCTGAGCAAGGTGAAGTCATTGACATAGAAGATTTTACCCTTACAATCCTTGAAGTGTCCAATACGAAAATCGAGCTCGTAGAACTCGCCAGAGTCGATGCAGATTGATTTTGCGTTTTGGTTGTGTTTTTTTTCATTTGAGTTTTTTATAAATCGTTAATAAGTGGTATTTTCGCCCCCTATCAAAAAAGACTAAAGATGGCAGTTTTAAATAGTATTCGTAAGCGCGGTGTGTTCTTGATTCTCATCATTGCTTTGGCTTTGTTTTCATTCATTTTGAGTGATATCATTAACAAAGGCAGCAGTGCAGCGAGTGTGCAGAATGTTGTAGCAACAGTCAATGGAACAGAGATTTTACGTGAAGATTTTATGACCCAGGTCGATGAATATCAACGTAATTTAGGACCAAACGCAGCGGCCTCTCAAGCGATGAATCTCGTTTGGGACCGTCAATTGAAATCTTTGTTGTACGATCAGCAGGTTAAGGCTTTAGGCTTGACCATTTCTGAAGAGCAACTCAATGACCAATTGCGTATGACCCTGGCCAATAATCCTACCTTTCAGGATGAAAATGGGCTATACAGTGATGCCCGCCTTTTAGAGTATATGGCGGCGATCCAAAATAATGCCCGAGCCAAACAACAGTGGGACACTTTTTTGAAAGGAGTGCGCGAGAGTTTAGGACAGTCCACTTATGCTACTTTAGTCACCAGTGGAATGGAAGTTTCTATGGCCGACGGTGAGCAGTTATATCGTTTTGAAAATGATAAAATAGACATCGAATATCTTCATGTTCCTTACTCTAGTATTGCGGATGAAGAGGTCGAGGTTTCTGAAAGCGAAATCAAGGCCTACATACGAGAGCATGCCAAAGATTTTGAGGTAGACCCTATGGTAGACCTAGAATATGTCATTTTTGAAGAGTCTGCGTCCAATGAAGATATGGAGGCTCAAAAAGGGGATTTGACCGCATTGATTGATGGGTTTAATTCTACAGATGACGTGGCGTTTTATGTGAATGACAATTCAGATCAAAATTTTGTAGATCAGTGGGTGCGCAAAGAGGGCATGGCTCAGATTTTAAGAGACTCACTTCTTGCTTTGCCTGAAGGAGATGTTTATGGACCTTATCGCGATGGGAGTAATTTTAAATTGTCTAAGGTTGTTGCGACCATGCAAATGCCCGACTCAGTTGAAGCACGTCACATTTTAATTCCAGTGGGACTGAGTCGTGCCGACAGCATCACACGTTCGCCTGCAGAAGCGCGTGCTTTTGCGGACAGTCTCTATGCCGAACTCAAGAAAAACCGCCGAAAATTTGCCGATTTTGTTCGTGCACACTCGAGTGATGTAGGGAGTGTTGAAAAAGGGGGGCATTACGATTACTTCGGATACAACACTATGGTTGCCCCATTTAGAGATTTTTGTTTTGAAGGACGCACCGGAGATTTAGGGGTGGTAGAGTCTCAATTTGGCGTACACATCATTGAGATAGAAGGCCAAAAAGAAAAGTCAACAGCCTACAAAGTAGCGACAATATCACGGGAAATAGAGCCGTCAGAGGCCACTCTATCCCTTGTTTTTACAGAATCTGCAAAGTTTGAAGAAGCCGCGCGCAATGAAGGATTTACGGTTGCGGCCGATCAGAAGGGATTAACCCCTCGTCCAGTAAACAGAATAGGGGCATTGGATGCGAATATTCCAGGAATTGGAAATAACAGAAGCATTATTAACTGGGCGTTTCAAGAAGATGTATCTGTTGGAGACGTTAAGCGTTTTAATTTAAATGAATCTTATGTTGTGGCTCAGGTTACACGCAAGAGTACTGAAAAAGCATTAATGAGTGTCGCAGAAGCTTCTGCAACAGTTACACCAATTTTGCGCAAGCAGAAAAAAGCCCAAATGATTCGTCAGGGACTTAGCGGAACAACACTACAAGAGTTAGCTTCGAGCCAAAATGTAACGGTTAAGACCGCAAGTGCCTTAACAAGAGCAACGCCTACGATTGCTGGAGCGGGAACAGAGCCTGTTGTGGTCGGCGCTGCATTTGGTGTAGGGGCCTTAAATACAACTGAACTCATCGATGGTGAGACAGGAGTATTTAAAGTTCGCGTGCTTTCAGAGCAGCCTGCAGTGGCTTTAGAGAATTATTCCTCTTATGTCAATCAGATTAAATCTGGACTACTTGTAAACGCCATAAATACAAGAATCTTTAATGCGTTGAAAGCTATTGCAGATATCGAAGATAATCGTGCTGATTTCTATTAAAAGAGCTGTTTGATCGATTATAGTACAGAAGTATAAAAAAAATGCGCGGGCCATGGGCCCGCGCATTTTTTTTAAGCGCTCAATATTTTTTAACCCCTCAGGATGCACGTTTATAAATACCGGTCTAAGTTATGGTTGAAGTATCATTTGGTCAAAGCTAAGGACCGTAGGGAATCCTTTTTGTGTAAAATATTCATTAATATTTTGCGGTCCCAGTTCGAGATCAAGGGCCATAATAAAATCACCGCCCCATCCCCCGAGGCTTTTGATTGCCCCTGGAAAATCACTAAACAATACTTCCTTTACGGGTTTCATGTTTAATGTTTTGGCAATAAGTGTTTCATGTACAGTCATTAGGGTACTGAATTCCTCTGCCGAAGTAGCTTTAATCATTTCATGAGTGATCGCACTTATTTCGTTGATGAAATCGGTACTCGTCTCATGACTGCGGTAATGCGCAATGGACTGTCTGCTATTTTGTTTTTGATTGCGATGAATAAAATAGAGTTTGTTCTTAAAGGGCCAATTGAGTTTAGTGGGAACGACCTCTGGCGTATTTTTCCTAATGCTATAGGTAAATGGTCCTGTTGAATCAGCTGCGGCAATATCATAACCACTGCCGCCAAAACTCATCTGCAATAATTGAAAAGCATCGGTATTGCTCCATTGTGCAATCGCGGCAATTAAGGTTGAAGAACTGCCTAAGCCCCATGACCGGGGAAAGTCTAACTGACTTTCAGCAGTAAATCCCTGTGCAGCGGCTAGAAAATTAGGATTGAGACTTCGTGCTGCACGAAGGACTTTCTGAAGCGCTCGAGCAAGCTCCTGTTCTTGGGCCCTTCTAATGTTAAGCGTGTCAAGTTCATATTCTGCTTCAAACCAAAGCGTGTTGGTATGATCAAGTGCACGCCAAATAAGTTGCCCGGGATTCTTATTTTGACCAAAAATGAATTTTTGTCCATAATGAGTCGGGATGGCTAAGGCGGTTGCTCCATCGAGTACAGCGTATTCTCCAGAGAGTAATAACTTTCCGTTTTTGTGGAGTTTAGTGATCATTTTTTTGATGTGAGGCGACGAATTCTGCGACACTGCGCGCCGAAATGGAATTACTTTTAAAGTGTTCTACTGCGGCAATTTTGGTCGACTCGTCAGCATTGTATTGACTCAGTAAATTTAAAAGGTGCATTTTCATATGGCCTTTTTGAATGCCAGTAGTGACCAAGGAACGGACCGCAGCGAAATTTTGGGCCAGTCCGGCTGTAGCAACAATTTTCATCAGTTCTTCGGCCGAAGGCTCTTGTAATATCGACATAGCTACCCCAACCATAGGGTGTAGTTTTGTCAGTCCTCCTACGGTCCCTAGGGCCAAAGGAAGTTCTATCGAGAATTCAAAGTGGTCCTGATTAACTTTTGCTTTTGAAAGGCTTTTGTAATGCCCGTCGCGACACGCATAGGCATGCACTCCGGCCTCAACGGCTCGGAAGTCATTTCCTGTGGCTAAAACCACGGCGTCGACACCATTCATAATGCCTTTGTTATGAGTCACTGCGCGGAGCGGATTGGTTTGGGCAATATCAACGGCACGTACAAATTTATGGGCAAACTCTTTTCCGCTCAGGCCTTCTTGGGCGAGCTCAGAAACTGGGCAACTCACAGTTACACGGACCAGACATTCAGGAACGAAATTGGACAAGATGCTCATGACCACTTCAGGTTGCTCGTTTGGACCAAAACCGTCAAAATCAGAAGCCAAAATCCTGAAGTTTTCTGCAATCGTCTCAAGACAAGAATTGATGTAATTCGCCCCCATAGCGTCTGCAGTGTTAAAGCGGGCATCGATGTAATAGTAATCGCTTAAGGATTCAGATTCGTTGGCCAAGGTTAAATCGATTAAGCCTCCGCCGCGCTTTACCATACTTTGAGATAACTCATCAACACTGCTGATCAATTGTTTTTTATGGGTCTCAAAAAACTTGATAAGGCTTTGCGCCTCGCCTGGATAATTTAGATGGATCTGCCCACTTTTGATCGTGCTTACAATCTCGGTTTTAAATCCACCACGTTCGAGCCAGAATTTAGCGGCATTGCTTGCGGCGGCAACTACAGAGCTTTCTTCGATAACCATGGGGATGGCGAAGATGCGGCCATCAATTTTGAAATTTGGGGCTACAGCAAACGGCAGAAAAAAGTTTGAAAGCGCATTTTCAATGAATTCATCATGACGTTTCTGGCGCTCAGAATCCTCGTGCCAATATAGACTGAGCAGATTTGAGGCCTGCGTGTTTCCACTTAAATAGGTTTTGGATAACCAATTAATTTTTTCCTGTTTGGAAAGTTTTGAAAAGCCGTTGATGGTTTTAATTGTCATGAGTCACGCCACTTTAGCTGCAAATATAAGTCTTTTGTGAGGCATAAGGGGTTGTTTTAGTCATCGCGGAGCAGCAAAATTTACCCAAAAAGCCTTATATTTCAATTCAAATTAAAACGACCTATAGCTTCAGAATGATACGACGCGATGTGAGGGCTCTTTTAGCCGTTGTGATTGGTGTTTTTTGGTCCGTGAGTCTGTTTTCTCAAGACCGCTCCTTAACCCTTACCGAAATTTGGAATGGACAGTTTACTCCTGCTGGACTTCAATCAATAAGGAGTATGTCTGATGGCGGGCATTTTACGGTTTTAGAGCGCAGTGCCTCGTCAAACGCGATGGAGATCAACAAATATGAATATGCTTCGGGGCAAAAAACTGGTGTAATTTTTAGCGGCGGTAATTATCCCGACTTAACGGGTATTTTTGATTACGAACTGAGTCCAGATGAGCAAAAGATTTTGATTAAAACTCAGCGCCAAGCCCAATACAGGCGTTCTTATTTTGCACAACATTTTTTATATGATTTAACCGACAAGACCCTGATTAAAATAGAAGGCCCCGATTTACAAGAGGTCACTTTTAGTCCTGATGGAAAGTATCTGGGATTTGTCAGAAGTAATAATTTGTATTATTGGATTATTTCAGAGCAAAAGCTGGTTCAAGTGACCCAAGATGGTCGCCAAAATCAAATTATTAATGGTCTGACGGACTGGGTCTACGAAGAGGAGTTTGCTTTTGTACAAGCCTATCAATGGAGTCGCGATGGGGATTACTTGGCTTATTTGCGCTTCGATGAATCCGAAGTCCCAGAATTTTCAATGGATGTTTACGGGCAAGGCTTATACCCAACACAAAGTGTATTCAAGTACCCAAAAGCAGGAGAGAAGAATGCTCAGGTTTCTTTACATATCCATCAACTCAAAGGGGGTAGCACAGCAGATATCGATTTATCACCCTGGCCATACGAATATATCCCACGGATTAAGTGGTCCAAAAACCCCGATCAGCTTGCCGTTCAGTTGCTCAATAGAGCCCAAAATGATCTTGTACTGCTTCAAGTCGATATGCGTGAAAATCAAACTCGGGTATTATTACAGGAGCACGATGAGGCCTATGTCGATATTCACGATGATTTGACCTTTTTGAATGATAACAGTTTTATTTGGCCGAGTGAGCAAGACGGATGGCGTCATTTATACCACTACAATGCACAAGGAGAATTGATTCGTCAATTGACTCAAGGGAATTACGACGTTACGGCCTTTTATGGGTTTAATCCTAAAATCGGACGATTGTATTTTCAGTCTTCCCAGCGAGGAAGTATATATCGCGATCTCTATTCCATGAATATCTCGGGGACCAATCAGGTTCGATTATCTCAAGAAAAAGGAACCCACGACGCCGATTTTAGTGCAGATTTCAGTCATTATATTCAGAAATTTTCCTCGGTGACGACACCTAATCGATTTACTTTACATTCCGGATTAGACGGTTCAGAATTGCGGGTTCTAGAAGATAATTCCGAGTTAATTGACTTGGTAAAGAACTACAATCTTAATCCAAAAACTTTTGATAGTATTTATGTCAATGGAAATTGGCTCAATACTTATGTCATCAAACCGAAGTCCATTGACCTCACTAAGAAATATCCAGTATTGATGTTTCAATACAGTGGGCCCGGTTCCCAGCAGGTCGCAGATCGATGGAATGATGCCAATGATTATTGGCATCAATACTTGGTTAATCAAGGACTGATTGTGGTTTGTGTTGATGGCCGTGGCACGGGTCTTAAAGGACGAGATTTCAAAAAGGTGACCCAGCGAAAATTAGGATTATACGAAGTACAAGATCAAATCGTAGCAGCACAAGAGATCGCCAAGTGGTCTAACGTAAATCCTGACAAAATAGGGATTTGGGGTTGGAGTTATGGAGGCTTTATGTCCGCTAATTGTCTTTTTCAGGGCGAGGGGGTATTCTCAATGGCAATCTCTGTGGCCCCGGTAACTTCGTGGCGCTTTTACGATTCAATCTATACAGAGCGCTATATGGGACTTCCTCAAGATAACCCCCAGGGTTATGACGCATACGCCCCTTTAGATCATGTTTCAAAAATGACCGGAGATTTACTCTTGGTTCACGGAACGGCAGACGACAATGTACATGTTCAAAATTCGATGCGATTAATCGATGCTCTTGTGAAAGCCAACAAGCCTTTTGATTGGCTTATTTATCCGGATAAAAATCACGGAATCTACGGGGGGTATACCCGTCAGCATCTTTTTCGAAAAATGACCGATTTTATTCAAAAAAACTTAATGACTAACCAATAAAACGAACAAATATGACATCAGCAACCACTACCAAAGAATTTTTTGGCCATCCCAGAGGGCTTTTTGTCCTCTTTTTTACAGAGATGTGGGAGCGTTTTTCCTATTATGGAATGCGCGCGATTCTCGTACTTTACCTTGTATCCCAAACGGATGCTGCGAACGCCGGCTTGGGTTGGGCTAACGATAGTGCCCTAGCGCTTTACGGATGGTATACCATGTTGGTTTATGTGGCATCAATACCCGGAGGCTGGCTGGCTGATAAGTTTTTTGGACAAAAGAAATCAGTGCTCTACGGCGGAATCCTTTTGGTTATTGGACATAGTGTTCTTGCAATAGAAGAAATGTGGGCATTTTATTCTGGACTATCATTAATCATTGCGGGGGTTGGGATGCTCAAGCCTAATATTTCTACAATGGTAGGTGGGTTGTATAAGCCCGGAGATATCCGTCGAGATAAAGGGTTTACCATATTTTATATTGGCATTAACCTAGGTGCTTTTCTCTCGAGTCTAATCGTGGGTTATGTCGGCGAAGTTATGGGTTGGCATTATGGATTTGGACTTGCAGGAATTGGAATGACTTTGGGCTTAATCCAGTATGTTTTGGGTCAAAAATACCTTAAAGATGTCGGAAATTATATTGGTGCTTCCAAAGATGAGGAAGAGATCGCGGCACTGAATCGTCCGCTTACCAAGATTGAAAAAGACCGCGTAGTGGTTCTATTTTTATCGTTTTTCTTGGTGATTGTTTTTTGGGGCGCTTTTGAACAGGCGGGCGGTCTCATGAATATTTACGCCATGGAGAATACCAATAGAATGCTCTTTGGTCTTGAAGTACCCGCCTCGTGGTTTCAGTCTTTAAACGCCATGTTTATTATCTTCTTGGGAACTGCAGTCGCTGCCTACTGGGCAAAGCGCAAGTTGCGCGGTCAACTGTCGACCTCACTTTTCAAAATGATCATTGGTTTAATCATCATGGGGACTGGGTTTTTCTTTATGTCGGCGGCCTCAACAGAATTTGAAACGACAGGGTCCTCTGCGATGTATTGGTTGGTTTTGGCCTATCTATTTCATACTGTAGGAGAGCTTTGTATCTCTCCTGTGGCCCTTTCATATATTACGAAATTGGCCCCACTGAAATACGCCTCACTGATGATGGGGGTTTATTTTGCCATGACTGGTTTTGGGAATAAACTTGCTGGTCTATTGGGAGAATCTGCATCGACCTATGGAGAATTTACCATATTTACAGGAATCGCTGTATTTTGTATCACCTTCGGGCTAATAGTCTTGTTGATCAGAAAAAAATTAGAAGTATTAACGCATGGTATAGAAGATACCGAACATTAATAGAACAACCACTATGAACACTGATATCGAAAATTTATTCAAAGACAAGGTTCTCGGGCATCCAGCAGGACTTTTTGTATTGTTTTTTACCGAAATGTGGGAACGATTTTCTTATTATGGAATGCGATCCCTTTTGGTGATGTTCTTTACAGCCTCTTTACTCGACCACGGTTGGGGATGGCCTCGCGAATACGCCTTTGCCATTTTTGGAACCTACACTTCTTTGGTTTATCTCGCTACCCTGCTCGGGGGTTATATTTCTGATAAGAAAATAGGATTCAGATATGCTATTTTGATTGGCGCATTACTCATGACCTTGGGACATGCCTTTATGGCTTTAGAAACTGAATTTTTTATCTATTCAGGTCTTGTTCTTTTGGTTTTTGGGACAGGGTTTTTTAAGCCCAACATGACTTCGATTATCTCTGCCATGTACGTTACGCGTCCAGAGAAAAAGGATGGCGCTTATACCATATTTTATATGGGGGTTAATGCCGGAGCGTTCCTCGGGATATTGCTCTGTGGTTATATGGGTGAGCAAGTGGGCTGGTCTTGGGGCTTTGGTCTTGCAGGAATCTTTATGCTTTTTGGATTGCTCCAATTTTGGTGGGCTCAAGATATTTTTGGAAGTATCGGACTTAAGCCTAAAAAAGTAGATAACGAAACTGAGCTGGGACCCGATGAACCAAAACTCAACCCGTTTACCAACCTCCAATTGTTAATTATTGCTCTTGCTTCTATCATTGGCTTAGCCTGGATGATCAACGATCCGGTAGCAAAAATTTCGGAAGGAGCCTATAATCTGTTTGATTTCAGTATTGCTGGTTTAGCGGGATCTTCGTTTATGATTTTATTGGCTCTTGTCCTGTTTATATTGCTCCTAGCCATTCGTCTGCCGCGCTATGACAAAATCACTAAGGACCGGATGTTAGCGGTAATGTTTTTTGCGTTTATTACCATTTTCTTTTGGGCGATTTTTGAACAAGCACCGAGTTCATTGACCATCTTTGCTCGTGATTATACCGATCGCATGCTCGAAGGGAATGCTGCCTTGATTTTTAAAGTCGTTGATGGACTGGTCACGATTGTTCCATTGGCGGTTATTACTTGGGTGTTATTCAAGCTTTTTGGTCAAATATTTACCCGTTTTAAGTGGTCAAATATCATCTTGGGGCTAAGTTTTATAATAATCTGGGCTATTGCGCTTTATCGATTAAATGATAAATTCAGTCAAGATGTAGCCGAGATTGATGCGTCTTGGTTTGGTATTTTGAACTCCTTGTTCATCATTACATTTGCCCCGTTGTTTTCGCGATGGTGGGAAAGTAAATACAATCCAAGTGCCAATATGAAATACGCCATTGGGATGCTCTTACTCGGTCTAGGGATGGCTTGTGTTGCCGTGGGGGCATCGGATATACCTGTTGGGGCTGAGACAGCTTCAGTAAGTATTATATGGTTAGTCCTGGTCTATTTTTTCCATACCATGGGAGAGCTTTGTGTTTCCCCAGTGGCTCTATCCTATGTCAGTAAGTTAGTTCCTGGACGTATGATTGCGATCATGTTTGGAGTTTGGTATTTGGCTGTAGCTATTGGTATGAAACTTGCTGGTGTTTTTGGTGAGGCCTCTGAAGAAATTGCGCAGACTGAAGGCTTGAGTTCCTTCTTTTGGATGCTCACCTTTGTCGCTGTTGGGTTAGGCGTATTTTCTGCATTAATGTACCCGCTGGTAAAGAAATTAATGCACGGAGTCCGTTAACCAGGGAAGTTAATTTTTTGAGCTGTTTATAGAAAGAATAAAGAATGAGTTTTCGAGCGATTATACTGCTAGGTTTTATTTTATTGACCCCTGTACTCATGGCTCAGGAGGTTCAATGGATGTCTATGAGTGAGGCCCTTGCAGCTCAAAAAATCAAGCCCAAAAAAATCTTTATCGACGTCTATACGGTTTGGTGTGGCCCTTGTAAAAGTTACGATCGAAACACTTTCAGTAATCCGGATGTAGCGGCGTTTATTAACGAGTATTTCTACCCGGTTAAGTTTAATGGAGAGGGGGATGAAACAATCGTGTATAGAGGAAAAACCTATGGCAATCCGAGATACGACCCGGCCAAGGCTAAGCGACGCAATTCGGTTCATGAGTATTCGCGTTTTTTGGGGATAAATGCCTACCCGACTGTGGTGTTTATGGATGAATCAGGGGGACTGATTAAAAGTGTTCGAGGCTATAGAACGGCGCCACAATTAGAGTTGTTCTTAAGATTTTTTGGGACCGAGCTCTGGAAAAGCATCCGTACTCAAGAGGCTTATGATCAATATGTCGCTAATTTTAAACCCAGTTTCCAATGAATGGACTAAAAAATGAATTGATGCCTCGAGCTTTGAGGTATCCGCTAAAGGGGCATAAAATTAGCTTAGTCATTTTATTTATTTTGTGTTTAGGCACACTTCCGATGCATGCCCAAATAAAATGGATGAGTATGAATGAGGCTTTGGCGGCCCAGGCACAAAATCCCAAGAAAATTTTTATGGATGTGTACACCGATTGGTGTGGCCCCTGTAAGATGCTCGATAAAAATACTTTTACCAATAAGCGCTTGATACGCTATGTCAATAAGCATTATTATGCTGTAAAATTTGATGGAGAAGGTACTGAGGCTATTGATTACAAAGACTTTACTTACACGAACCCAAATCATCAGCCTGAGCGCAAGGGCCGAAATGCACAGCACTTTTTTGCAGATGCTTTACGCATTAATGCCTATCCTAGTTTGGTCTTTTTTGATGAAAATGGTGATTTGATTCAAGCCCTTCCAGGCTATAAGACTGCCGAAGAACTAGAAATCTTTTTAAAGATGATCGCTTCTGATCAGTACAAAGAAATTACGACAGAAGAGGCTTGGATTCAGTATCAAGAGGCCTTTAAAGGTAATTTTTAAACGCAGGCTCACGGGCCTCAATGGCCCCGAATTGGTAAGTGTCCAAAAACTTTTGATTTATTTTTTTGGCATGTTTTCGCCAGCGTTGAACCACGTACTGATTATTAGATCCATCGGCGAGTATAACTCGAGGTTTGAGCTCGTGAACCAGTTGCTCCAAATGAATATTGGCATTTTTAGTAAGCAGGACAATCGCACCACTGAGTTGAGGATATAAACCGCTTGAGTCAATGACAATGATGGGGATTTGGTCAAACCTCATAATGCTGCTTAAGGCACGTTCCCGTGTCAAAATCTGGTTGTTATGCCTTGTATAATCGCGCATTAAGCGAGAATTTTGTTCAGGCACATTCGAAAATCCCAAAACACCTTCTTTCGTTTTTGCGATAACTACAGTATGCTTGTATCGATGCAATAACGCAAATTGAATTTCTTGCTCTTCAGCCGTGAGACGCTGGACAATGTGCCCTGTTGAGATAATGCTCAGTAGGAGGGGGCAATAGAGGGTAATTATTTTTCTTTTATTAATCCATGGATGTTGTCCGGCCCACCATAAAAACATGGCCAATAAATAATAGCTGCATAAGGTATGTATAGAGAGGTTTAATTCATCTAGGAGTAAGTCCTGATCGCTCGAAATCCATTCAACGCTGCTTAAGATAAATTGGATTAACTGTTCCCAAATGTCAAAAACCATCGGGGGGATATTTATCATGATACTGCTCAAGGTAATGACCACCCCAAGAACCACCACTGGGCCCATCAATGGGAGAATTATGAAATTACTCAGCCAAAACATTAGCGGAAACTGGTGAAAATAATAAACGGATAAGGGACCTACTCCGATTTGTGCCGCCATCCCGACAATGTGAAGCTGAACGAGATAACGGTAAGCTTTGTTTTTTGGGCGCCACAGGCTTTCGATTCGTGAGGGGATAAAGGTTAAAGCCATCACGGCAACAAAACTCAACTGAAAGCCCACCGAGAACAACCAATAGGGCGCAGCCCAAAGGAGTAATATATAGCTCAAGATTAAACTGTTGGAGCCACTTATAGGTCGACCCAATAAAGAAGCACATTGCCATACACTAAACATACATACGGCCCTGGTGATTGAAGGGCTAAGTCCGCAGATTGTGGCATAGAACCAGAGCAATAAAATAAGAGTAAAGGCTTGAATTTTCGTGCCATAGGCTAGAGATTTTAGTGGGCTCAGGAGCCACTTTAAAAGCAACACCACCATGGCTACATGCATGCCCGATAGTGCGAGAACGTGCAGGGCCCCAGCATGGGCAAATTGTGTTTTTAGCTCTGGCGTTAAATCTTCTGTTTGCCCGAGTATTATGGCCAGCGCTAGGGCCCTGGATGCATTTGATATTGGAGCCTTCTGCCAAAATTGAGCCAGTCGAGCATTGATTTTTTGGGCTCTGGCCTTAAAACTCAAAGGGTGTTTGCTCCAACAATAAATTTCTTTGCTTGAAATTTGAATATATCGCTCAATCCCTTGACTGTGGTAATAGGCTTTAGGGTCAAACCCTCCGGGATTTTTACTTTTGCTGATGACTTTTGGTGTGGTATGGGTCCAAAGTGTTTGATCTAAATCTATGAATGATTTCAGTAGAGAATCGTTGGAGACCAGGGCTACTTTATAACGTATATTTTGCTCCGGGCAGTGATAAACGGCTAGGTATCGTGCAGTGTTTCCCCATGGTTTTAGTCTTGCTTGAACCTGTATGGCATGCAATTGCCTTGGATCAAGGTGGTCATGCTCATGAGTTTCTTCTGTGTTATTTTTGTCATCCTTAAAAGGCTCTGCAGGCCTTTGATTGGTATAGTGCAGACCTCCGATGACCGCCCAAAGGCAGAAAAACCAAAGCCGAAAAAACCACCAGAATTGAGGTCTATGATGAGCGGTTATAGAGTAGCTTATGACCAATACCAAACCCATTCCTAGGTAAAAAGCCCTAATTGGAAGGCTGGGCACGTTATAAAAATGGCCCAAAAGTATTCCGAAACTGAGCCCAAGAGCTATTTCAAAAAGTCGTGTATTGATTGGTTGTGACACTCCCTAAATGAGGTTAAAGGGAGTTTAATGCAAGCTACATGTTTACCAAATGCGTCGGGCAAAAACAAAGTGCTTTTTCCAATAGGTATCCTCTAATTTAGAAATTGTCACTCCGCTTGAAGTCCCCGAATGAATAAAGAGTGTTTCATTTTTTGCACTCTGCGTAACCAGACCAACATGAGTCGCTTTGGCTTTTGATTTGAGTGTTTTAAAAAACACCAAGTCACCGGGCTTTAATTTACTCGGCGCAATTTTGCGCCCTTGATGGATCAGCTCTTTTGTAGTCCGCGGAACATCTATATCTATGGCTTTAAAGCTTTGGTAAATGAGTCCAGAACAGTCCATGCCTTTTTTACTGTCTCCGCCCCATTGATATGGGGTGCCAATAAAGCTTTTTGCTTGGTCAATTAATATGGACTCTTTTTTGGTTAGTGAAATGTTGTTTCCGGGGACATTAGCGTTTCGATGACTCACATTTCGACTGCTGCCACAACTCGACAGACCTAGAGCTAATGAACACAGAATGATTAAATTAACTAATGGTTTATGAGAAGAGACCATGTCGTTTTTTACTTATTGGGCGTGTTCAAAAATTAATTTGGCAACGCGTTTACTCGCCCCTAAGGGACCCAACTTTTCAAGGAGCTGATCATAAGCCTTGAGTTGCGCAGATCGCCCCTGTGGGCTAAGCAAATGAGACAAGTGATCCATAAGGGTCCTTTCATTGAACTGGTCTTGAATAAGTTCTGGAACCGCAGGAGCATCAAGGATTAAATTGACCAGAGAAATGTAGGACAGCTTAATGATGCGTTTGGCAATATGATAAGATAGCCAATGTCCTTTGTAACAAACCACTTGGGGCACATTTAATAAGGCCGTTTCCAATGTGGCTGTGCCAGAGGTAACCATCGCGGCATGGGCAACACTGAGAATGGAATAAGTGTCTTGAGTGACCACCTGAATTTTTGACAAGTCAATCAGTTGTTGGTAAAAGCTTAATTCTATCGACGGAGCGCCGGCAACAATAAACTGATAGTCTTTATACTTATCCGCCATTTTTGCCATAGTGGGGAGCATTGCCGAGATTTCTTGCTTACGACTTCCAGGAAGCAGAGCAATTATCGGACGCTGATCCAAATTGTATTTTAATCGAAACTGATCCTCATGGACTTCGGGCTTATTTAAGAGCGCATCACGAAGCGGGTGTCCCACAAAATGAACAGGACAGCCTCGCTGGCCAAAAAATTCCTCTTCAAAGGGCAAAATAACATAGAGGGCCTTAACATCACGGCGAATATCTTTAACGCGATTTTCTTTCCACGCCCAAGCTTGAGGGGCAATATAGTAATGAACCGGAATATTTTGTTTTTTGGCCCAGCGCGCAATACGCATATTAAAGCCAGGATAATCAATGAGAATTAAAACATCCGGACTGAAGGCCTGAATGTCTTTTTTACAGCGTTTTATATTGCCCAGTATGGTTTTGAGATTGAATAAAACCTCGATACTCGAATTTCTGCCTTTGGGTCTTTTTGGTTGAGTTCACGAATCAGGTTAGATCCGTGTAAATCTCCAGAGGCCTCTCCCGAAATGATGTAATACTTCATATCAGAAAAAATATAGGAAATAGGTGGCTAGAGCCGCCACAATTGTTGCCAAAAGGACGCCACGAGCTTCGTATTCTTGGTTGCGTCTTAAAAACTCAAAAAAGGCAAGTAAGTTAGGCAGTGCGCCGAGGGAAATCAACATCCACAATCGTTGAGTTTCTAAAAATCCGGTCCACATCGCTTCAATATTACTGTTGTTTAACAGACTAAAAATAAACAGGCACAGCAGCACGCCAATTCCGTTAAATATAAACCCTACTAATAAGCCTTTAAAGATTCTTTTACTCATGACTTAACTTCCATTGGTTAATTAAAGGAATAGCATAATGCGCTGTCAAATCATATTGAACAGGAACCACTGAGATATAGCCATTGTCCAAAGCCCACTGATCGGTGTCCTGGCCTTGATCTAGGTTTACAAATTCCCCTGAGAGCCAATAATACGTGCGTCCCCATGGGCTTTTGCGTTTGTCGAATTGTTCCACCCATTGGGCATTGGCCTGACGACAAATTTTGATTCCTTTGAAGGGCGCTTGGTCGATTTTGGGAAAATTCACATTCAAAACAACCCCCTGAGGCATGCCGTGTTTGAGGCATTCTTTGGTGAGGTGTTGAATGGGTTCTATGGTGTGACTAAAGTCTGCATTGTAACTAAAATCCAAAAGTGAAAAGCCGATAGCGGGAATGCCCATCGTTCCTGCTTCCACGGCGGCACTCATCGTTCCGCTGTAGATGACGTTTATCGAGGCATTGCTTCCATGATTGATCCCACTGACCAGAAGATCAGGTTTGCGATGCAGGACTTCGTTGACCGCAATTTTGACACAATCCGCCGGAGTTCCACTGCAGCTGAACTCCCGAATATCTAAGGAATCATCTACATTTATTGGATCGCAATACAAGGTGTCATTAACCGTAATGGCATGACCCATACCGCTTTGTGGAGCATCGGGCGCCACGACAACCACTTCACCCAAAGGCAGCATGGCCTTGATCAAGGTTCTGATTCCTGGGGCGGTTATCCCGTCATCATTAGTGACCAATATAAGGGGTCTATCTTGCTCCATATTTTGATTTAGGGTTAAAAATACGCTTATCTGAGGGGAAAACACAATTTGAAATTGATTTTTAAAGCCCCTTGTTTAACAAAAAATTAGCAGCGAATCGCTAAGGCTCCCCTTTTATTTTTAGCTATTTTAGAAGACTAAAATCAGAAGAATGCGAATATTGAAAAGGAATTGGAAAATTTTACTCTTAGGGGTGTTTGTTGCTGTGGCTTCGTGCAGCTTTACCGCCAAAGAATTCAACGATCCAAGTAAAGATCGATTGCTGATCGATCTGATCAGTTATGTTTTGGAAAAAGGACATTATGACCCAAAGGAACTCGATGACACTTTTTCAATGAATGTTTGGGAGAACTTTATTGAGTCCTTGGATCCTTTAAAACGCTATTTTTTAGCTCAAGACATAGAGGATTTTCGGGCCTATAGTTTGCTTATTGATGATCAAATCCGTCAGAAGGAGTTAAGCTTTTTTGATATTGTATACGAGACTTATCTTGAGCGATCAGAGGCGACTAAGGCCTATTACAAAGATATTTTGGCCGAGCCTTTTGATTATGCCGTTCAGGAAAGTATCAATACCGATTACGACCAATTGGAATATGCTACAACTTCTCAAGAATTAAAAGAACATTGGCGCAAACAACTTAAGTATACGGCGCTGTCTAATTTTTACGATCTGATAGAAGAACAAAAGGAAGCCAGAGGAATGAATCCAGACAGTATCCCGTCGGACGAGATTAGAGATTTGATTGATATGAGTACAGCAGATCTCGAGGCCAAGGCCCGTGAGACCACGCTTTCTACATTAGACGATAATTATGACTTCACCGATGACTTGGAACGTAAAGACTACTTTGCTGTTTATCTCAATGCCATCGTTTCTGAATTTGACCCGCACACGAATTATTTTGCGCCGCCGGATCGAGATCGATTTGATTTGCGCATGAGCGGGAAACTCGAGGGAATCGGTGCGCGCCTGCAGAAGAAAAATGATTACATCACCATAGTGGAAGTGATTAGCGGAGGTCCAGTTTGGCGTGGAGAACATCTCGAGGTGGGTGATGCCCTCATTAAGGTGCGTCAAGAGGATGAAGATGAAGCCGTCAGTTTGGTCGGGATGCGTGTGGACGATGCGGTTAAACTGATCAAAGGGCCTAAGGGGACTAAAGTTATTTTGACGGTAAAGCGGGTTGACGGCACGATCGATGAGGAAATTATTGAGCGTGATGTGGTGGAACTCGCCGAGACTTATGCTAAATCCACAATTATTGAACAGGATGGTAAGCGCTATGGCTTAATTAACTTACCGGCCTTTTATTTTGACATGACGGATTATGGAGAGCGTAATGCTGCTACGGATGTGCGACTCGAAATTGAAAAACTAAAAAATGAGCAAATTGATGGCCTGGTTATGGATTTGCGCAACAATGGTGGAGGTTCTTTGAGAACGGCAGTCGATATCGCCGGGTTATTCATTAAAAATGGCCCTGTGGTACAGGTGGCCTCCAATGGGGCACGTAAAGAGGTGTTAAAAGACCGAGACAATGATATTGCTTGGGATGGCCCATTGGTCCTGATGATTAATGAACTCTCTGCTTCCGCTTCAGAGATTCTCGCTGCTGCGATGCAGGATTATAAACGTGGAATTATTTTAGGGAGTGCACAATCCTACGGTAAAGGAACGGTCCAAAATATGATTGACCTCAATCAATGGTTGCGCAATAATGATCTTGGAGATATGGGCGCACTAAAGATGACCACACAGAAGTTTTACCGCGTAAACGGTGGGTCTACACAACTCGAAGGGGTGAAGAGCGATATTGTGATGCCGGATCGATATAGTTATATTGAAATTGGGGAACGCGATTATGACAATCCACTGCCACACGACAATATTACTGCTGCAGAGTATGAAGTTTGGCCAGGGTATATTGACTATGAGGGAACTATTGAGCGAAGTAAGGAGCGTTTAGCCTCTAATGCTCAAGTAAATCTTATCGAAGAAAATGCTCAATGGATTAAATCCAACCAAAACGATCAAGAGCTCAGCCTATCCCTTGATGAGTACATTGCAGAAATGCAACGTCGCGAACAAGAGAATGAGCGATTTGAGGCGATTAAGGACTATGATAATAAGTTGAATTATGCCTCTTTACAGGATGATTTACGACTTATGGATCAAGATACCACCTTGCGCGAGCAACACAGACGCTGGCATAAGGCTTTGGCTAAAGACGTTTATGTGGAGGAGGCCGTTCACATATTAGCGGATCTAAAAATGAACAATATCCGACCCAATAAGGTCGCTAAGATTCAGGATTGATTTATGCGTGCTAAGGCTATGGAGCAATCAGACTCATGGGGTTTAAAATTTATTAAAAATCCATTGGGGCTCCTGAGTTTTATTCTTCTTATTTTGGCCACGTTTTTGGCCCTATTTGCCTATGTTTTAGCACCAGATGATTCTCCAAATGCCAATAATATGCATTTGTCCATCGCTGCAAAACCACCGGGATTTGAGGTTTTGATGTGTATCGTTCCTAATCTTGAGGCCCCGGAGGTCTCTCAATGGACGGCGTTTTTATACGGGAGGCCAAAAGGAGTTTTAGAAATACCCATTACCCAATACAAAGAAGTTGCCGATG
>RFXU01000001.1 GCA_009921505.1 Flavobacteriaceae bacterium | reverse complement strand
TCAAATTTCGAGTCCTGTTTTTGCGTCCTCAGTCACCTACACTATGCCTATTGTGGCTGTTTTGTGGGGTATATTTGACGGTGAACGATTCGGGTGGTATCAAGCAATTTCTGCTCTGATTGTTTTATTTGGGGTTTATCTCGCGAATCAAAGAAAGGGTTCAGACAAAAAGGTTTAGCGTGGCCTCCCTTTCAAATGAGCTGCTAAAACGTCTATTGCTTTAAGGTAAAAATACCTTTGTGGTATTAAATTTTACATTTATATTTGCACCCGCCTTAGCCTCAGCCATATTGTGTTGAGGACAAGGAATTAAAAAAGTATAAATTAATCGATACGCTATGTATGCAATTGTAGAGATAGCAGGGCAGCAATTTAAAGTTGCGAAAGACCAAAAGGTTTTTGTCCATCGTTTGCCAGAAGAAGAGGGCGCAAAAGTGTCATTTGACAACGTTCTTTTAATTGGTGAAGGTGACAAAGTAACTATTGGCGCCCCGGCTATAGACGGCGCACAAGTTGGTGCAAAAGTCTTAAAGCACCTTCAAGGTGACAAAGTTATTGTGTTTAAAAAGAAACGCAGAAAAGGATACCGTAAAAAGAACGGGCATCGTCAAGCGCTCACTGAAATCCTTATTGAGGGAATCGTGGCGAGTGGTGCTCAAAAAGCGGCTCCTAAAGCAAAAGCGGCTGCGCCTAAAGCAGAAGCAGCTCCAAAAGCTGAAGCGCCAAAGGCAGCAAAAGCTGATGATGCTGTGGATTATGATGCAATGACTGTAGCGCAGCTAAAAGACCTTGCCAAAGATAAGGGCGTTGCCGGAATTTCAGCGATGAAGAAGGCAGACCTTATTGAGGCAATCAAAAATGTATAACCTATAAAACCGAAAGAAAATGGCTCACAAAAAAGGAGTTGGTAGTTCTAAAAACGGTCGCGAATCAGAATCGAAACGCCTTGGGGTTAAGATTTTTGGTGGTCAGGCTGCAATTGCTGGAAATATCATCGTAAGACAACGTGGTACCCAACATCATCCAGGGGAGAATGTATATCTTGGAAAAGATCATACATTACACGCTAGAGTTGACGGTACTGTAAAATTTGAAAAGAAAAAAGGCGGAAAATCTTTTGTTTCCATCGTCCCACAGGGAGAAGCCTAAAAATTATTTTCGATAACTAAAAAAAGCCCCATCACATGATGGGGCTTTTTTTTGTTGGATTGAACATCAATCTAAGTTTAGTATCTGTAATACTCAGGCTTGAATGGTCCCTCTGGGGTAACCCCGATGTATTTGGCCTGATCACCGCGCAATTCTGTGAGTTCTAGTTTGGTTGGTAAATGAATTACTCATCACAAAACTTGGGTGTCCTGTAGCACAGCCTAGGTTCACCAAACGACCTTCAGCCAAAAGGATGATGTCTTTGCCGTTTAGAGTGTATTTATCGACCTGAGGCTTAATCTCTACTTTTGGCCCATCGGCGTTGGCTTTAAGCCAAGCCACATCGATTTCATTATCAAAGTGACCAATATTACAGACAATGGTTTTGTCTTTCATCTGAGCAAAATGCGCCCCTTGAACGATGTCTTTATTTCCTGTGGCGGTTATAACGATATCGGCTGTATCAATTACAGTTTCCAATTTTTTCACGGCATAACCATCCATGGCCGCTTGAAGCGCACAAATGGGGTCGATTTCAGTAACCGTAACAATGGCTCCAGCCCCGCGGAATGACGCCGCAGTTCCTTTACCCACATCACCATAACCACAAACCACCACACGCTTTCCAGCAAGCATAATGTCTGTGGCACGACGTACGGCATCTACGGCACTTTCTTTACAACCGTATTTGTTGTCAAATTTACTTTTGGTCACACTGTCGTTCACATTGATCGCAGGCATGGGCAAGGTGCCATTTTCCATGCGCTCATAAAGACGGTGCACTCCAGTAGTGGTTTCTTCACTGAGCCCTTTAATGCCTGCAACCAGTTCTGGGTAGCGATCTAAGACCATATTGGTCAAATCCCCTCCGTCGTCAAGGATCATATTTAGGGGCTGGCGATCTTCTCCAAAAAATAGAGTCTGCTCGATACACCAATCAAATTCTTCTTCGTTCATGCCTTTCCAAGCATATACAGCAGTGCCGGCCTCCGCTATCGCTGCGGCCGCCTGATCTTGAGTTGAGAAGATATTACAAGAACTCCAAGTGACTTCAGCACCTAGGGCTTGCAGGGTTTCAATGAGCACGGCGGTTTGAATGGTCATGTGTAAACAACCAGCAATGCGGGCTCCAGCAAGGGGCTTGCTGTCGCCATACTCGGCGCGTAAGGCCATAAGTCCAGGCATTTCTGCTTCTGCGAGTTCAATTTCTTTTCGCCCCCAGGATGCGAGGGACATGTCTTTCACTTTATACGGTACGTAAGGCACTGTGTTTGTGGGCATATTGTTATATTTGATGGATTCGAATTTGCCGACAAAAGTACGGAACATTTTTTAGACTCAATGCCACTTTTAAGAACGATTAACCCATGGCCTGAGGCCACTGTTTACCTTTGGGATATCTCAGAAACATTGGACCAATTGTTGGCCCTGGGGACCATGACCCATCAGAGTAAAGTGCGGTTTGATGCTATGAAAAGTCAGGTGCATCGCAAGGGGTTTCTCAGTATACGCGCCTTGCTCCATTGTGCCAATCTAACGGATAAGGATCTGTATTACGATGCCTTCGGGAAACCTTATCTGCATACCGGGCAATATATTTCAATATCGCATTCTCATCAGCGCTCAGCCATTATTGTATCCCCCTATCCCGTCGGGATAGACATCGAATTACGACGCCCAAAAATTTTGCGTATTGCGCATAAGTTTTGTCCAGGGATAAGCCCTAAACTCAGAGCAATCACCCCTGAAACGGTAAATCAATACACCTATGTTTGGACGGCCAAAGAAAGTATCTACAAAATGGCAGCGACGCCAGGTTTGGGTTTTCTAAGGGATATTGAACTCAGTCAATGGCGCCCAGAGGGGCAGGTGCCGACAGGCCTCCCCTCAGAAATGAGCCCCGTGGTGCAGGCCAAAGGAAAAATAACAAAAGGTCAAGAACGTCATTTTATATATAAAGGGTTCATCACCGATGAATATGTTTGCGGGATGACTAAAGACTTAGCTCCTGATAATTGAGATGAAAAACCCAATCAATCAATGACTGAATTCAGCAATTCTAGCGATCCTCTGAGCCCCTTAGATCGATGGAAGACAGACATACGAAAGGGAAAGAAGCAACTTGCCGTGCTCATTGATCCGGATAAATGCGGGGAAGATGTCCTCCCTAAATTGTTAAGTCATTTACCCGATGCAACCACACACATT
Organism: Flavobacteriaceae bacterium; assembly: GCA_009921505.1. Taxonomy (GTDB): domain Bacteria; phylum Bacteroidota; class Bacteroidia; order Flavobacteriales; family Flavobacteriaceae; genus BACL21. Next base: position 36,118 of record RFXU01000001.1, on the reverse strand, counting down.
TTTGTAGGAGGCAGCAGTGTAGCCCCGGGAGTGACTCATGACTTGATTGTGGCCATCAAAAGGTTAGTGAATCTGCCTATTTGGATTTTTCCTGGAGACGCCGAGCAAATAAGTCCAGCAGCGGATGCTCTGTTATTTTTGTCTCTTGTTTCTGGAGACAATCCTGAATATCTGATTCGTCAACAGGAACGCGCGGCGGCGCAGCTTCAAGCCATAGATTTATTTACGATTGCTACGGGTTATTTGCTCATCGATGGCGGGCGGGACAGTGCTGTGGCCAAAGTAACCAAGACCCTTCCCTTGTCCTTAAATGATCCTGATAAGATTGCAAATCGCGCCATGGCCGCATTATATATGGGGGCCAAATCCATTTATCTGGAGGCGGGGAGTGGGGCCAAAAATCCGATTCCTGCAACCGTGATCACAAGGATTAAAAAACAAACAGAACTGCCCTTAATCGTTGGGGGTGGTCTGCGAGAAACACAGCAGATTGAGTCCGCTTGGGCTGCGGGGGCCGATATGGTTGTAATCGGCACAGCTATCGAAGAAATTATAACCAATAATAAAATCCAGAATTAATGGAGACCCTAATAGAATTTGTTATTGGTCCTTATCGATCCGCAGGAGCAACCCAAATAGTGATTGAGGCCATTGCTTTTATTTGCGGAATACTCAGTGTTTGGTACGCCAAGAGAGCCCATATTTTAGTCTATCCCACGGGACTCATTGGGACGGCTTTGACCGTGTATTTGTTGTATCAGGCGCAGTACTATGGGGACATGATGATGAATGTTTACTACAGCCTCATGAGTCTTTACGGATGGTATCAATGGACGCGTTTTAATGGAGAACAACCCGTATACGAAATCAGTGCTACTAACTTTAAAGAGCGCTGGGTAGGCCTTATCTTTTTTTTAATCACTGTTGGAGTCACTTATGCCGTGTACCAAGGGTTTGATTACGATATGCAGTGGTTCAGTTATGTCGATATGGTAACCTCTGGGATATTTTTCACGGCAATGTGGTATATGGCCAATAAAAAAATAGAAAACTGGACCTTATGGATCATCGGCGATGTGATCACTGTGCCGCTTTATGCCTATCGCGGTATGGGAATGCTTTCGTTGCAATACCTTATCTTTACCGTGCTGGCGGTTCAAGGTTTACGCGCATGGCGCAGATCTTTAAAAGTTCAGTAATTGCCTCAAAATCATAGTTTTATTTCCATATAACTCTTTTTTATCGCCTCAATTGATCAAATAATTGCTCCGCAAATTGTGCTCTTTGGCCCTGAGTGTAGTGGTAAATCAACCCTCGCAGCAGCTCTAGTGACGCGTTATGACGGGGTTTTGGCGACAGAGTATTTAAGGACCTACGCCCAAGACATTTGGGATACGCAAAAGCGCACGGTTGCTCGCCAAGACATCCCCCACTTATTGGACGGGCAATTTAAAGCACAGCAGCGGGCATTAAAGCAGGCGTCATCCGGACATTACCCCATATTTATGGACACCAACATAGAACAACTTGAGGTGTATTTTCAGTATTATTTTGGCGCCAATTGGGGCCAAATCCCTCAATTTATGCGCCCGTCAAAAAACCAAGTCATCTATTTATTGACCAAGCCAGACATCCCATGGGAGGCCGATGACTTGCGTGATCAACCTTTGGCCCGCGAAACCTTATTCAGTATCTTTAAAACCTATTTAGATCAAAAGAAGGCGTGTTATGAAGTGATCGAAGGATCCCATCAAGACCGTGTGATTCAGGCTTGTCAATTCATTAATAAAACCTGGCCCAATTTGCATGTTTGACCATCGTGACATAGAGGATATTCAAGAGTTAGGCATCGACCAGGCCCAAGTTATGGCCCAAATCCAGGTATTTAAACAAGGAGTGCCTGTACTCGATATTTTGCGTCCGGCCACTATTGGGGATGGAATTATTGATTGTTCTATGGATCAGTGGCGTCATTGGGCGCGTAAATTCGAACAACAATCAAACGCCTTAGAGGTGGTCAAATTTGTTCCTGCCTCTGGGGCGGCAACACGTATGTTTGGTTTTCTTTTTGATTTTTTAAATTCATTTGATCCAAACAAACATCGGCTAAATACTTATCTGACTCTACCCGAGAATCAAGCCATTGCTAAGTTTTATAACAATCTTAAAGAGTTCCCTTTTATAGATCTTATTCGTCAGCGGATTCGTGAGTTATACCCTGAATTTAAAACTTGGACCAAAGAAAAACGCTTCTATACCATGGTTTCTGTTTTAGTTCAAGAACATGGATTGAATTTTGGGGGTTTGCCCAAGGGACTGATCCCCTTTCACCGGTACAAAAAAAATATACGCACTGCTTTTGAAGAACAACTCTATGAGGGCGCTTTTTACGCGGCAACAAAGAATGAAGTCTATAACCATTTTACGTTTTCGCCCGAGCATTTAGAGGGATTTAAAAATGAATTTTCCCAGATACAGTCGCGGTTAGAACGACACACCAAAAAGAATTATCATATTTCGTACTCCTTTCAAAAAGATCGGACCAAAACGATCGCGGTGGATCTGGAGAACAACCCTTTTCGTGATGATCAAGGGCGGCTTGTATTCAGACCCTCAGGACACGGCGCTCTGCTTGAAAATTTAAATGAGGTCAACGCTGATGTCGTGTTTATTAAGAATATTGACAATGTAATTATCCAAGAGGAGGTGCCGGAAATGGCGCTTTACAAAAAAGGCCTTGCAGGAATTTTACTGGACTATCAGTCCAAGATTCACGAGTATCTAAAGGCCTTGTCCTCCAAACCTGAAGCTGTTTCTATGGAAGCCTTAAATGCCTTTCTTTGGAAGAGTTTTGGCCTACGAACGCTACCTAAAACAGCTGAGGAGGCTTATGAATTGCTCTATCGCCCGCTCCGAGTGTGTGGTGTAGTAGCCAACACCGGCGCCCCAGGAGGAGGTCCGTTTTGGATACAGGACGAGGATCAAATACCGAATCTGCAGATTTTAGAAGGCGCCCAATTTGATAAGGGCAACTCAAGACATATGGATGTATTTTCTCAGGCCACTCATTTTAATCCTGTGGATTTAGTTTGTGGATTGCGGGATCATGAAGGCAAACCGTACGACTTGATGAATTATCGTGATCAGCACATGAGTTTTATCGCCCACAAAACCCATCAAGGGAAGCCCCTCAAAGCCCTTGAGCTGCCTGGATTGTGGAATGGGGCGATGGCAAAATGGCACACGGTTTTTGTAGCCGTGCCCCTTGAAACCTTTAACCCGGTAAAAACTGTAAACGATTTGCTTGCCAAGGCACACAGGCCATTAATTTAGAAATAGGCCACGATAGCGGTCCTCTCATTTATCTGCTGCAGCCCTTATAAAAAGCAGGGCAATAATTTCTTCACTGTAATTTTTTGTGCCCTTAGAGGCTTTGTCTAAATTTGCACCATCATCTCAAAGGGGTGCTGATCATTTTGTTTTAAATAAGTTCGGCTGAGATTATACCCATAGAACCTTGAACAGGTAATGCTGTTTAGGAACATGTCCAGAATCAATTTCTGAACGCAGCGTCGTTAAATCGACAAAATCAATTGATAACCACGGAATAATGGCCCCTTTTATTCGTAAATTCTTTACGAATGAAACCTTTATTTTTAACCTTTGCTGTGGGGAGTCTCTGCGGCAGCCTGTTGGCTCAAGAGCCACAACTTCAAGACTCAACTCAAATCCAAACCTTAGGCGCTGTGCTGCTCAAAGCAACTAAAGCCAAAGCTCAGGACCCCATCACTCAGTCCAATCTTTCGGCCCAAGATTTGGCGCCCTTAAACTTGGGGCAAGATTTACCCTATTTAATTCAAAATTTGCCCGGGGTCGTTGCCACAAGCGACGCGGGTGCGGGAATCGGCTATACGGGGCTTCGTGTGCGCGGAAGCGATGCGACTCGTGTGAATGTGAGTATCAATGGAATCCCCTATAATGATGCTGAAAGCCAGGGGGTGTTTTGGGTCAATTTACCCGATCTAGGTTCTTCAGTCCAAGACCTGCAGCTTCAACGCGGGGTGGGGAGTACGACCTTTGGACCAGGCTCCTTCGGGGCGAGTTTAAATTTATCCACCTTTAAGGCGCAATCTGAGCCCAGCTTGCAAATTCAGAGCAGTGGAGGGTCCTTTAACACCCAAAGACACAATCTCAAATTTTCTTCTGGACCACTTTCGGATGGCTTTTCATTTTCTGGCCGCTTGTCTAAAATAGACAGTGATGGTTATATTGAGCGCGCTTCGAGCGATTTAGCGGCTTATTGGCTTCAGGGCGATTACGAATCCCAGCGCACTAAAATTAGCCTTATCGGATTTGGCGGCCGTGAGATCACCTATCAGTCTTGGTATGGGATTGATCAGGCAACAATGGAGGTAAATCGTCGCTTTAATCCGGCGGGGGCCCAATTTGATGATCAGGGGAACTTAGAGGGTTTTTACGATCAGCAAGTAGATAACTACAAACAAGACCATGTCCAATTGCTTTGGAGTCAAGATTTATCCAATCGTTGGGACAGTCAAGTCTCATTGAACTACACCCACGGTCGTGGATTTTTTGAAGAATATGTTGATGCTTGGTATAGCCAATCGGTTCTCTTTAGCAGTGATGCCGATCTATCGACTTATGGCTTGAATCCAGTTGTGGTGGACGGTCAAAGCATTAGCGCCACAGATTTAGTAAGGCGACGTTGGTTAAACAATAATTTTTACGCCCTAAATGCGCACTTGAATTATCAGGGGCCTGAGATAGAATGGACCTCAGGAATTTATACAAGTTATTACGGTGGAGATCATTTTGGAGAATTGATTTGGGCGCGCTACGCCCCAGAGGCCAATCCAAGACAACGCTATTATTCCGGGAATGGAGATAAAAATGAAACGAGCATTTTCTCCAAAGTAAACTGGCGCATGGACAAAAATTGGTCTATTTATGGAGACCTACAAGAGCGATGGATTAATTACCGCACCTCGGGAATCACTTCTGATTTAGTGCCACTTAATGTGCGCCAAGAATATGCATTTTTCAATCCAAAATTTGGGGTGACCAGAAACTTTGGTAAGGATCAATTGCTTTATGCTTCTTTTGGGCGTTCGCACAGAGAGCCCCGACGTAGTGATTTTGAGCAGGGCGTTTTTACTCCAGAACGTTTGGATGATTTTGAACTGGGTTGGCGGGCCCATGGTCAATCGACCAAAGGCCTAGCCTATAACTACAGTGTGGTGGCCTATTATATGGACTATCAAAACCAACTTGTGCTTACCGGTGCCATTGATAACAGTGGGGCGCCTATTCGAGCGACCAGCGGCCAAAGTTATCGAGCTGGGTTGGAATTAGAGGGCTCGATGGAGCTTTCAAAAAAATGGGCCCTGCAGTCGGCAGTGGCTTGGAGTCAAAATAAAAATTTGGATTTTGTCACGACGTTTGATGGTGAATTACAAAATTTAGGAACGACCGATATTTCATTTGCACCGAGTTTGATCGCAAGTGGTACTCTAGTCTACACCCCCTTTGAGGGCGCACGTTTTTCTTGGACGACGCGTCACGTGGGGGACCAGTTTATGAGCAATACCGAAAGTGCAGTATCGCTGTTACCGGCCTATACGGTTCATGACGCAACCATTACCTATGCACTGCCCAAACCCTTGATCGGAAAATCAATGTCGGTTCAGGTGTTGGCTAACAATATCTTTAGTGCGGTGTACAGCAGCAATGGTTACTACTACACTTATGACGATGATTTTTCTATACCCGATACGATAACTACGATAGAAGGAACGGGGTATTATCCTCAGGCCTTGTTCAATATTTTGGCCGGAGTTACCCTTGGTTTTTAATTGCTAATTATCAAAACGTCACCGTTGCGCTGTACGCGATAAGGAAGCATGGGATAAGCCTGGCTTTCAGATTGGTGCTGTCCGGTAACTAGATCGTAACTGTTGCCATCGCTACAGGGGCAAGTTGCGATAATGCCCTGAAGGGTCATAATAGAGCAGTTATTAGGACTGTGGTTTGGGTCACTTAAATCAAAGGCAGTGTACAGACTATTGTTGACATTATAGACGACGATACCACCGACGCCTTGATTGTTGAGTACGATAAAATTTCCCGGATATTTCAATAGGTTGTATTGGGGTAAGTTAAGATTTAAATTAAGTGAGACGGGAATCGGATTCAAATAAGGATTATTAATCAGCCGCGTATCGTCTTCACCCCCGCAACTCATCATCGTAAAAATAAGAGCGATCAAAAGGGAGGGGTATGGGAATAATTTTTTCATGGATTTGATTAAAAATCGACTTTTGAGTACAACGCGAAATTTACGATAAAGTTATCAGAATAAAATTTTTATATCTTTGTAAGAGATCCCATCACGTATGGGATCTTTTTATTCCCAACAGCACAACCTGGCTTTCGAAAAAAGGCGTAATGTTTGGGGATATTTTTTTTAAACAAGTCGATTATGAGTAAAGTATCTTATTACACTGCAGAAGGATTAAAAAAATTGCGCGATGAACTTGATCGATTGCGTGATGTGGAACGACCAAAGGCATCTCAGGCGATCGCCGATGCGCGCGATAAAGGCGATCTAAGTGAGAATGCGGAGTACGATGCGGCCAAAGAAGCGCAAGGCTTGCTCGAATTGCGTATTGCCAAGCTCGAAGAGACTTTGGCAGGAGCCCGTTTAATCGATGAATCTCAACTGGATACCTCAAAAGTTTTGGTGCATTCTACGGTGAAAATCAAAAACACCACAAACAATATGGAAATGACCTACAAGCTTGTGGCCCAAAGCGAGGCTGATCTTAAGTCGGGAAAAATTTCTGTTGATTCACCCATTGGTAAGGGCTTATTGGGTAAAAAAGTTGGTGAAATGGCTGCAATTCAAGTCCCCAACGGAGTTATGAATTTTGAAATCATACAAATTACCCGCGACTAATCATGGCCAGCATCTTTACACAGATTATTCAAGGAAATATACCTTGTTATAAAGTTGCAGAGAACGATGATTTCTTGGCTTTTTTAGACATTAATCCCAATGCCAAAGGCCATACTCTGTGCATCCCAAAAATTGAAGTTGATAAACTATTCGATTTGGATCAAGAAACTTACCACGGACTCATGGAATTCTCTAGAAAAGTAGCCAAAGCTTTGGAGAAAACCGTTCAGTGCAAGAGAGTAGGCATGTCTGTTATCGGCCTTGAGGTCCCTCATGTACATGTGCATTTGATTCCGTTAAATCATATGGAAGACATCAGATTTGTTCAAAAAATTGAAATGAGCGCTCAAGAGTTTGAAGGCTTAGCCCAAGCTATAGCCAGCCATTTTGAAGGCTAATCCAAACCCCTACGCCGCAGAGTAAAGTGGCTAAAGCTAGCCCGACCGCAATTTTCCCTTTCTTTTTTAACCGGAATCCCGAGGGCATTGGCTTAAAACATTTTCTTTGATAGGCATAAACACGTTCTATGGCTTCGTCCCATGATCCAGGGTAAACTTCTTGGCTACAGTGCTGACAAAAAAGTTGTTCTTGGATCTCTTTGGAGGTGACAATAACCCATGAATTCTCTTTTTGATTTTGAATAAAAGAGAAAACCATGCCCCGGGCAGAAAAACAATTGGGACAGTGATTGTTTATGTCAGCGCGGTGTATGACAAATTCTTTGACAATCATTAGGCAACTTCAGGTAGGTTTATTTCAAGGGTACTCCCTTGGTCTTTGATGCTTTTTAAAACGCGTATTTTCCCGCGATGATAATCTTCAACGATACGTCTGGCTAAGGAAAGTCCCAAGCCCCAACCGCGTTTTTTCGTGGTAAAGCCCGGACGGAATATTTTATTAAAGTACTTTTTCGGAATGCCTTTTCCGCTGTCTGAGATATGCAGTAAAACGCGCTTATTCTGTGAACTCATGCTGATCGAAATTGTGCCTTGTCCACGCATGGCATCAATTCCATTTTTTACCAAATTTTCTAAAGTCCAACTGAAGAGTTCGGCATTGAGCGCCACGAGAATAGCCGAGTCTGGAAGGTCTATGTCAAATGAGATCAGATTTGAACTGCGACTTTTGAGATAATTGCAGGTTTCTCTGGTCAAAGTGACGATATCCATAGGCGATAGGGTCGGGGTTGAGCCAATTTTTGAAAATCGATCCGTGATTTTTTTCAAACGATTGATATCGTTTTCAATTTCTGTGATGTAATTTTTGGGGATGTCTTCGGATTTCAATAATTCTGTCCAACCCACCAAAGAGGATAAGGGTGTCCCGATTTGGTGTGCGGTCTCTTTGGCCATTCCCGCCCATAGCTTATTTTGCTCGGCAGACTTTGAGGTATTATAGAAAAACACCAAGGCTGAATAAAACAGCAGTAAGATGACCAGCAAGACGAGAGGGTAATATTTTATTTTGGTAATGGCCGGAGAGTTTCCGTAATAGATGGTTTGAAGTAATTCGTTGTTGTAACGGATTTCTATAGGATTGAATTCAGAGCTAAATTGCTCGATTAATGCTTGGCGATACTCTGGATCCTGAAGGACTTCCTCTGAGAGATTATTGGCCGAATAGTTGTCCTCTTTGTGTGTATAGAGGATCATAGGTGTGGTGGTATTGCTCTGAAGAATATTGAGGATAAGTTTGCTGTTCCAATCTTTATTCGTGATGTCGACTTGCTGAAATTCTTCAAAAGCGCCTGCCCAAATCGACATTTTATGCCGCTCGTTTTCTTTAAGTTGGGTAAAGAGTCGGTAGGTGTTCCAGGCAATTAGAGAGACAATTAGGGCTGAAAGCACCACAAATAGCCAACGAGTAAAATCGCTAAGAGTTCGCATAGGGCTGTTATTGCGTTTAAAGATAACGCAATTATGTTAATATTAATATGGGGTACTTTTTTAAGATTTCTGCAATTAAACTACCTTTACAAAGATGTTGCATTTAGATCCAAATGAGTTACAAACACCCGAACTTCACGGGTATCTTTTAGGAGCCATTGGGCCGCGTCCGATCTGTTTTGCCAGTACGGTAGATGAAGAAGGTAAGGTCAATTTAGCGCCTTATAGTTTTTTTAATGTTTTTAGTGCACGTCCGCCTATTTTGATATTTTCTCCCGCGCGACGGGTTCGCGGCAATACGGTCAAGCATACTCTTGAAAATGTTCAGGCGGTGCCCGAGGTTGTGATTAATGTGGTGAATTACGCGATGGTCCAGCAGATGAGTTTGGCCTCTACAGAATATCCAAAGGGCGTTAATGAATTCGTGAAAGCCGGCTTTACTATGGAGGCCTCCGAAACGGTGCGCCCGCCGAGGGTTAAGGAAGCTCCGGTTCAATTGGAATGTAAGGTCGTCAATGTGGTACCTTTGGGCACTGAGGGGGGTGCAGGTAATTTGGTTATGGCCCAGGTAGAGCGATTGCATATTAGCCAAGATATACTCAATTCTCAAGGTCAAATTGATCCTGAGAAAATAGACCTTGTTTCGCGCATGGGGGGCAATTGGTATTCTAGAGCTAAATCTGGGTTATTTGAAGTGGCTAAACCCAACAGTGATCTGGGCATAGGGATTGATGCCTTACCAAGGGCGATTCGACAAAGTGACATTCTCTCTGGAAATGATTTGGCTCAACTCGCTAATGTAAGCGCTCTTCCAGAAGGGGCCCATGAGCACAGTGGCCAGGATATAAATAGGCAAAAAAAGGCCAAGCAATTGATTGAGCAAGGAGCTATTGAACAGGCTTGGCAAGTATTAATACAGGAATAGTAATATTGTAATAAAATATAATACCGATGGAAATACAAGGGACCGTAAAATTAGTAGGAACAACCCAAACTTTTGGCAGCAACGGATTTAGAAAACGCGAATTGGTGGTCACCACTCAGGAGCAATATCCACAACACTTAATGATTGAATTTGTCCAGGACAAAACGGACTTACTCAACACAATAAGTGTGGGTCAATCGGTTAAAGTCGGCATCAATTTGCGTGGTCGTGAGTGGGTAAATCCACAGGGTGAGACGAAGTATTTTAATTCTATTCAAGGCTGGCGCGTTGAGTTGTTGGATGCCGGTAGCCCATCTATGCCGCCAATGCCGCCAGAAGACGCTTTTGAGCCCATTGGCGATCATCAAGACGATGAGCACGACGATTTACCGTTCTAAATGCGGCCAACGGCCGTCATAGAAACCCTCTTTCGACGGTTTTTGCCGTCGCCTTTTTCTATTGCTTTATTGCTCACGGCATTGACTTTTGTTTTGGCGCTGATATTTACTGAGCCAAAAACATCTGATCCTTATTGGCTGAGTCTTTTGGGTTATTGGGAGCAAGGGATTTGGCAAAAGGATTTGCTGGTTTTCGCCTACCAGATGATGCTCATTCTGGTTTTGGGACATATGCTCGTGCTAAGCCCGGTGATGACTCGTTTTATTTCAGTCCTTACCACTAGTATTAAGGGCACAACTCATGCGGTAATTTTAGTTTCAGTTTTGACCATGTTGGTCTCATTTTTTAATTGGGGTCTTGGTCTAATTTTCGGGGCCTTAATGGCTCGTAAGATTGGTGAGGCGGCCAAAGCACAAGGCATTAAGATTAATTATCCTTTGGTTGGCGCGGCGGCCTATGCAGGGATGATGATTTGGCATGGAGGAATCAGTGGTTCTGCACCTGCCAAAGTTGGAGAACAGGGTCATTTAGCCTCATTAGTCGGCCCAGAATTGTCTGCATTTTTACCCGACTTAATTGCCTACACCGATACTGTTTTCAGTGTTCAAAATGTATTAGTTTTTTTAATCCTCTTATTGAGTGTTCCATTACTTTTAGTTTGGTTGGGACGCATGGGGAAAAATCAGGCACCTAACTTAAACGGGGATCCTGCCCAGGAGGATGCCACAAATCCTGAGGATAAAAATCTGGTTTATCAGCAGTCGGACTCTCGTTTTATAAAGACAAACTGGGATGAATCAAAAGTCTTAGCCTACAGCTTTGGTTTAGTAATGCTCATTGCCTTTTTTTATAACTATGGGGCCTCCTTAAGAGGTGGAATTGTTACCCCCAACATGCTAAATTTCTTAATGCTGGGATTAATATTTATAGCCCATGGTAAGGTGTCCAGTATCCTGAAGGCTGTTGATGAGGCGATTTCTGGAGCCTCGGGAATTTTAATTCAATTTCCTCTTTATTTTGGCATCATGGGCGTGATGCAAAGCAGCGGACTCGTCGTAGACATCGCGAATTATTTTGTGGCCTTATCCACTGCTGAAACCCTCCCAATTTTAACCTTTATAAGTGCCGCCATCGTAAATGTATTTATTCCTTCTGGGGGCGGTCAGTGGGCCATTCAAGGGCCTGTGATTTTAGAGGCGGCCATCTCCTTAAAGGTCCCAGTGCAAAAAGTGATTATGGCTCTGGCTTACGGCGATCAATTAACCAATATGCTGCAGCCTTTTTGGGCATTGCCTCTTTTAGGGATTACGAAACTAAAGGCCAGCGAGCTTTTGCCTTATACTTTATGGATCATGGTTTTGGGGGCTGTGGTCTTTGTGACCGCCTTGATATTCTGGTAGACCCAAGACTTTGATCTTTGCGAATGAAGCCTCATTTTTAATTATCTTGCTGAAAAATATAGTTACATGACGCGACTCGACCGGATTTTATTTGCCCTTATAATTTTAATGACCTCAATTACCTGGGGTCAAAACCCACTTCCCAAGGGTTTAACACAGTCTGAAAAAAGTAGCCTTGGGCAGATTTCGTTCACACAAAACAAAGTAACAGACCCTCCGACAGAACCGGTAAGGGCCATGGCAGAATGGGAAGAAGTAGAATATTTAGTCATTACTTGGGAGCCGAGTTTTCAGAATATATTAAGACAAATTGTGGCCGCGGCTGTCAATGAATGTCATGTAGTGATTACTACGCAAAATCAATCTTCTGTGTCAAATTACTTATCCGGTGCCGGTATCGATTTGAGCCGCGTCATTTTCATGAACGAGAATTGGGATTCTATTTGGATTCGCGATTATGCCGGAAACACAGTCTACAGCAATGATGTCGGGACACGTGCCCTAACGGATTGGATTTACAACAGGCCACGGCCAAATGATGATGTCATGCCTTCGGCCCATGCAACGCTTCTTGATTTACCCATCTATATTACCAACACAGGAACAAATGATTTAGTGAATACAGGAGGCAATTATATGAGTGATGGCCTTGGGACCGCTTTTGCATCAGATCTTATTTTAGACGAAAATGCGCCTGGTAACCCCTATGGTGTGAGCGCAAAAACTGAGGCTGAGATCGATGCAATCATGAATGCGTATTTAGGCATTGATCGCTATATCAAAATGCCAACCTTACCCTATGATGTGATTCATCATATCGATATGCACATGAAGTTATTGGATGAGGAAACCCTCTTGGTAAGTCAATATCCGCCTGGAGTGGCTGATGGGCCACAAATTGAAGCCAATATTGCTGAGGTCGTGGCGAACTATCCCTCCGTATTTGGGACCCCTTATAATATAGAATGGATCCCTGCACCTCCAAGTAGTTCTGGATTATATCCCGACAATGGCGGTTCTTACCGTACTTATACTAATGCCGTTTTTATTAACAAAACGGTTTTGGTGCCTACCTATCGACCTGAAGTGGATGTGCCTGCCCTAGAACGTTGGCAAGAATTATTACCAGGTTACAATATTGTCGGAATTGATGTAGATAATTCTGGAGAGAATTTAATCTCGCTTTTGGGGGCCATACATTGTATCACGCATACCATCGGTGTCGATGAGCCCTTGTGGATTGTTCATCAGCCGGTAGACCAAGCCGCTCAGGGAGCAACGGTTGCCATTGACGCCCGAATTCAACATATTTCAGGGATTCAAGAGGCAAGTGTATATTGGCGGGATAGTGCAGGAGATTTTGCGTCGGCGCCAATGACCGCTCTTGGCAATGATACCTGGAGTGTTGATTTGCAAATGCCAAACGATGCGGCCCTTGTGGATTATTACATTGATGCTACAGCAAATTCAGGAAAGTCCCTTTCCCGACCATTGGTCGCCCCAGAGGGATTTTGGACCATAAATGTGGGGAATTTATCAATGGATGATTTCAGTAGTACTCGTTTTATTTCGGCTGCGGTTCCTAATCCAACGACAGGATCAGTAAAATTTAGACTGAATCAAATTCACGAGCCCGTTCAGGTCACAATTCATAACGTATTGGGACAGGAGCTTTATCGTGGAACTATTCCGCAAGGACATGGAAGTTATGAGTTAGCTTTAAATACTGAGTGGCAAGGGGTGTTATGGGTGCAGTTCAGCGGATCCTTTGGGACCGTCTATCGTCAGGTATTGAAGCTTTAAAAAACGCTTTGTTTTCGGGACAAATTAAACCCGAGAAAGCTGATCTTCAAATTGCTCTATACTTATGGCTTGGGCCACATCATAACTGCCAATTGCTGTTCGTCTCAGTGCAGTTAAATGGGCTCCACTGTCTAGTGCCGCACCAAAATCATGGGCTAAGGAGCGGATATAAGTGCCTTTACTACAGCGCACATTAAATTCCACATCAGGTAATTCAACGGCACTTAGGGCAAATTCTTTTATCGTAATTTCTCGCTCAGGCAACTCAGTGGTTTTGCCTTCGCGGGCGAGACTGTAGAGTCGTTTTCCGTCTTTTTTAATTGCTGAAAAAATAGGGGGCTTCTGCAAAATGGTCCCGGTAAATTGTGGTATTGCCCCGTATAACATGTCTTCAGTAATATGCTCATATTTAAATGTGGCATTGATTTGTGTTTCAAGATCATAGCTTGGTGTAGTCGCGCCAAGCTTTAGGCGACCCGAATATTTTTTTTCTTGACCTTGAAATTCCTCTATAGATTTCGTCATCGCCCCAGTGCACAAAATGAGTAAACCTGTGGCGAGCGGATCTAGGGTTCCGGCATGTCCTACTTTTAATTTTTTTAATCCGTAGTGTTTACGGATCAGCCAGCGAACTTTATTCACGACCTGAAACGAGGTCCAATTTAGAGGTTTGTCAATCAGGATTACTTGACCTTTTACAAAGGGGTTGTCAGACATTATACCAGGCTTAAAGGCTGAACAAAAAAGTGAAGGGCTAACAATAATAGCCCAATAATGACCCGGTAATAACCAAAGACTTTAAATCCATTTCGGCTGAGATAGTTGATAAAGGTTTTTATCGCAACCAGAGCGACAAGAAAACCGATTACATTGCCTAAAATAAGGAGGTTAATGTGCTCCTGGGTCAGTAAAAACCCATCTTGGTAATAGTCAAAAGACTTTTTTGCTGTGGCACCGAGCATGGTAGGAACGGCCAAGAAAAAAGAAAATTCAGCGGCTGCAGTGCGCGAGAGTTTTTGCGACATTCCCCCGACGATACTTGCTCCACTTCGCGAAACCCCTGGGATCATGGCCAAACACTGAAAAAAACCAATAAGTAAGGCGGTCTTATAATTGACCTCTGTATCCGTTCCTTGTCCGAACCAGGCGTCTACCTTAATGAGTATTGCCCCGCCAATAATAAGAGAAATAGCCACGGTAACTGGACTCTCTAGTAATTGATCAATTAAATCATTGAACATCAAGCCTAAAACTACCGCAGGCAAAAAAGCGACGAATAATTTTTTATAAAATTCTATGGTTTGAAAAAATCGTTTAAAGTAAAGAACCACCACGCTTAAAATTGTCCCCAGTTGAATTGCGATGGTAAATAGCTTAGTAAATTCTTCCTGGGCAATGCCAAAAAATGATGAAGCAATGATCATATGTCCCGTGGACGACACGGGTAAAAATTCTGTAAGTCCCTCAATAATGGCCAGTACGATGGCTTCCCAATAATTCATGATTCTGACTTATCGTGAGATTTGAGAATGGCGTAAACCTCAAGTCCAAAACCAATTAGAATAAGGGCTGGCGCCAAACGGATTCTTCTCCAGCTATAAATTTCTGGATTGAATACCTCAGGATTCTCACTACCGCCTCCTGCCATAAGAATAAATCCTAGGGCAATAAAGGCAAGGCCAGCTAACATGATTTTGTAGTTGGCTTTGTGAAAGACAAATGAAGATTCGGCCTGTTCCTTTTTTCTTTTTTGTTCCCCCATATCAGAATTAAAATGGTCTTATTAAGCGTGCCGCTAAGTTACGTTTTTTCTTTTCATTCTAATCCAGCGTACAGAGGTGATGGGCTGACTATAGGCTTCCGGTTAATAATATAATTCGTCGCTGCGCAGGTTCAAGAATCTTCGGGTTGCAAAAAAGGTGCTTAAGCCGCTAATGATAATTCCTGCGCCCAATACAAAGACCGCTAACCAGGCATGCCCCTGTACATCGCCCACAATATCTAATTCAGGAAAATAGTCGTTTAGAGCCCACAATACCCCAAACAAACCTGAGAGGGCAATTAAGGCGCCAAAAGTCCCAAACAAAATGCTTTGACGGACAAAGGGTGCGCGAATAAAGCCTTTGGTTGCCCCAACCAGTTGCATGGTTTTGATGGTAAATCGTTTGGCGTAAACTGAGAGGCGAATCGAGTTATTGATCAGTACGATCGCAATGACCAAAAAGATACCGCTGATGATTAATGCCCAAAAACTAATTTTTTTGATGTTATCATTGAGCAAAACAATCAGGGGTTTGTCGTAATTCACAGACTCGACAAAACTGTTTTCCAACAATTCATTTTGGATGTTTTCGATTTCTTCGGCGGTCACAAACTCAGCCAATAAAAAAACATCGATGCTGTTTTTCAAAGGGTTATCTCCAAGGAATTCCATGAAATTTTCGCCAATTAGCGCGCTGTGTTCTTCTGCGGCTTGCTGTTTGGAAACATAAACAGCATTTTTTGTGTAGGGGGCAAGTCCAATGGTCTGTTGGAGCTGATCAATTTCAACATTTCGGGCATCGTCCTTTAAGAAGATGGTCAACGCAATTTGCTCTTTGAAATGGTCGGCAACCTTTTTGGAATTGATTAAAATGAGCCCCAAAAATCCAAGTAAGAATAAAACAAGCCCAATACTCACCACCGCAGAGATGTAGGAGGAAATTAGGCGTCTTTTTTGAAATTTTTCAAAGGAGCGACTCATAGTTCAGGTAGATTCAGTGTAAAAATACAAGGAATTTTGGGATGAGGGAATACCTTGGGTTTAAACTTTTCTCTTTCGGTCAATAGGTGTAAATTTGCCACCAATAAAACGGTCGAGGTTTTAATATCAGCGCATTATGAGTAAATATACTTTTCGCTCTATCGAGGAAAAATGGCAAAATTTTTGGGCCCAAAATCAAACTTTTGCCGCCAGTGATGACGCTGGAAGTCAACCAAAGTTTTATGTCTTAGACATGTTTCCCTATCCCTCTGGGGCAGGGCTTCATGTAGGACATCCTCTGGGCTATATCGCCAGTGATATTTATGCACGCTATAAAAGACACAAAGGGTTTAATGTTTTGCATCCTCAAGGCTATGATAGTTTTGGTTTGCCTGCGGAACAATACGCCATTCAAACCGGGCAGCACCCGAGTAAAACGACCCAAGAAAATATTGCCCGTTATCGACAGCAGCTCGATCGCATGGGATTTAGTTTTGATTGGCAGCGGGAGGTTCGCACCTCTGATCCCGAATATTACCGTTGGACTCAGTGGATTTTTATTCAGCTTTACCAAAGCTGGTACGACCCGAGTCAGGATAAAGCCCGACCTATCAGTGACCTTATTGCGCTTTTTGAGCAAGGCGGGAGCAGTGCTTTAGGTCAAGACTTATGCCGCGTACTTTCCGAGAATTTATCGCCGGAACTTTCTGTTTTTCAGGCTGCGGATTGGCAGGCTTTTAGTCAAGAGCAAAGAGAAGCCATCTTGAGTCAATTTCGATTGACTTATCTGGCAGAGTCTGAGGTCAATTGGTGTCCCGCTTTGGGGACTGTATTGGCCAATGATGAAATTGTAAACGGCGTTTCAGAACGTGGAGGACACCCTGTGGTTCGTAAAAAAATGAAGCAGTGGAGCATGCGCATCACCGCTTATGCTCAGCGTTTACTCGATGGGCTCGATCAATTGGATTGGCCGGAGCCTCTAAAAGAATCTCAAAGGCATTGGATTGGTCGTTCACAAGGCGCGTCTGTCGTTTTTGAGGTCAAAGGACACCAAGCCCACATCGAGGTATTTACCACGCGTCCTGACACAATTTTTGGCGTCAGTTTCTTAACCTTGGCGCCAGAGCATGAATTGGTCGCTAGCCTAACGACTGCGGAACAAAAGCAGGCCGTAGAGGCTTATGTGCAGGCGAGCGCTCAGCGCAGCGAGCGCGAGCGTATGGCCGATGTCAAGAGTATTAGCGGGGTGTTTACGGGCGCTTACGCCATACATCCATTGAGCGGGGCTGAAGTGCCCATTTGGATTGGGGATTACGTCTTGGCCGGGTATGGTACAGGCGCTGTGATGGCTGTGCCCTGTGGGGATCAGCGTGATTATGATTTTGCCAAGCACTTTGACCTGCCTATTCCGAATATATTCAAAGATGTTTCCATAGAGAACGAGGCTTACGCCTTAAAGGACCCTTGTATTATTGATCAAAGTGACTTTCTCAATGGCCTAAATTATAGCCAAGCCTGTGCAGAGGCCATCAAAGCACTTGAAGCCTGTGGGCACGGTCGTGGGACCATTAATTATCGACTGCGTGATGCGGTATTTAGTCGTCAGCGTTACTGGGGGGAACCATTTCCAGTTTACTATAAAAATGGCCTCCCACAGATGATCGATCCCCAATACTTACCCCTTGTTTTACCGGAGGTCGATGCCTATTTGCCTACCGAAGATGGCGATCCGCCTTTGGGTCGCGCAGATCAATGGGCTTGGGATACGGTACAAAAAGCCGTGGTGTCTAATAAACACATAGACCACGACAAGGTATTTCCTCTTGAGCTCAATACTATGCCGGGTTGGGCGGGGAGTAGTTGGTATTTTTTCCGCTACATGGACCCTCAAAATAAAGAAGTCTTTGCCAGTAAAGAGGCCCTAGATTATTGGGGTTCTGTTGATTTATATATCGGGGGAAGTGAGCATGCCACAGGACATCTTTTGTACAGCAGATTCTGGGTTAAATTTTTATTTGATCGCGGGTTTATCAGTGTTGATGAACCGTTTAAAAAATTGATTAACCAAGGGATGATCCTTGGAGAGAGTGCCTTTGTTTATCGGACCGCCGATGGGAAGCAACTGGTTTCCGCGGGACGTATTCAGGATTTTGATCCCAAGGAGTTGCAAAGCGTACATTGTGACGTATCCATGGTGTCTTTAACTAATGAATTGGATGTCGAAAAATTTATCGCCTGGCGACCAGAATATTCCGGGGCAGTAATTGTTAGCGAGGAAGACGGTACATTCAAGGTCAAGCGAGAGGTCGAGAAGATGTCAAAATCTAAGTTTAATGTGGTTAATCCAGACGATATTTGCGATCAATACGGCGCGGATACCCTCCGACTTTACGAGATGTTTTTAGGGCCTTTAGAACAATCAAAACCATGGAGTACTGCAGGAATTACAGGGGTTCATGGATTTTTGAAAAAACTTTGGAAGCTCTATCACAGTGGCGAAACTGAGTCTTTTTATGTTTCTGAAAACACCCCAAGTTCAGAGGCGTTAAAGGTCTTGCACAAAACAATTAAAAAGGTGAACTCAGACATTCAAGAGTTTAGTTTCAACACCTCTGTAAGCACCTTTATGATTGCTGTAAATGAGTTAAGCGCGCTTAAAGCCAATGAGCGCGGTGTTTTAGAGCCTTTGGTCGTGTTGATTGCCCCTTACGCGCCCCACATTGCTGAAGAGCTTTGGTCGAAATTAGGTCATGAGCAAAGTATAGCCGGGGTCGCTTTTCCAGAACACGATCCAAAATATTTGGTCGAATCCTCAAAAACTTATCCTATTTCCTTTAATGGTAAAACACGATTTACACTAGACTTATCGATGGATTTGTCCAAAGAGGAAATCGAGTTTGCAGTTCTGGCTGATGAACGCACTCAGGCCCAATTACAGGGAAGAACACCGAAAAAAGTTATTGTAGTCCCTGGAAAAATTGTGAATATTGTGGGTTAAGGTTTTGACTATTGCTCAGTCAGAATGTCAGACAAATGGATTAATATTGTTTTGGCATTAGATTTGACGCCAAAGCAGTAACCTTAAGATTTAAATTATGTCTGGATATTATCTTTTAGCAGGGCTAATTTTTTTAGCGAGTTGGTGGGTAAGTAATACCCTTAAAAAGAAATTTGCACACTACAGTAAATTGCATTTGCGCAATGGACTAAGCGGTAAAGAAATTGCCGAGCAGATGCTCAAAGACAATGGAATTTATGACGTGCAGGTTATTTCAACGCCTGGCCAATTGACGGATCATTACAATCCGACCAACAAAACGGTAAATTTAAGTGAATCGGTTTATCATCAGCGCAATGCTGCGGCTGCTGCCGTTGCTGCTCATGAGTGCGGTCATGCCGTGCAACATGCCCAGGCCTATTCTTGGTTAACCATGCGTTCTTCCATAGTGCCTATGGTTGGTGTCGCCAGTAAATTGTCGAATTTTGTCATCATGATGGGCCTTATTTTATCAGCGACAGGCTCGGCACTTGGCAGCTCATTGTTTTTGTTAGGTATTTTGCTTTTTGCCACCACGACGGTGTTTTCTGTTATCACTTTACCCGTGGAATTCGATGCGAGTAAACGTGCTTTGGTATGGCTTAAGACCAAAAACATGGTCACTTCTGAGGAATTACATGGTGCTGAAGACGCTTTGAATTGGGCGGCACGAACTTATGTTGTTGCTGCGCTAGGTTCAATAGCAACACTCATGTACTTTGTCATGATGTTTTTGGATCGTCGATAATAGCTAGGTTTCCTCCCGAATAATTATCCAGCCACATTATTGGGGTTGTACCCCATGTACGGCACGTGATATTCTTGAAATAGAACGCCGTACTGTTCGAGTTCCTCTAGAATTGGGGTGTATACTTCCTTGTGAATAGGCAATTGAACCCCGGGGTTTTTAATCACCCCATTGAGAATCTTTAAAGCCGCAATGGCTACGGGTAGGCCTACAGTTTTTGCCATCGCTGTATTGGTTTGGTCTTCCCCAATAAGGACCATATTGCTGTCAATTTGTTTTTTAACCCCATTAACTTCATAGCCAAATTTGTGGTACATGACAATCATGTCTTTGTCCTTGGGTTGCAAGGTCCATTGATCCATTAAAATTTTCTGTAGGGCCATGGCAGGACTTGCATTCTTAATGCCAATGGTTTTTTCTGTGTTAAATAAGTCAAGTTCTTCTAGTTTTCCCCACATGAGATCGTCTTGATCGATTTTTAAATTGTGTCGAAGCTTTAAGGCGACAGAATCTGTCGGGGAATAAGGCAAAAATAAATTTACAAACTCTTTGTAGGTGAGGTTTTCCGAATTTGGGATGCGGTAACTATCGTCAGTCATACCCAGCTGGACAAACATATTCCAGGCTTTGCTAAATCCGACATGTCGGATTGTTCCACGATAAAGGGTTAGGATGTCTTCAAGTCCATAGATTGAGCGATATTTTAATGAATTTCTATTCGCGTAAGCTTCAAAGCGCCCGTGGCCCTCAATATCTAAGAATTCTGTCCTTCTAAAGAGACGGTGATAGGGAATGTATTTGTAGGTGCCCTCCTGGATAAATTCTGCTGCACCTCCTTGTCCTGCCAAAACTACATTGCGCGGATTCCAGGTAAATTTATAATGCCACAGATTAGTATCACTCTCTGGGGCGATTAAGCCTCCTGTGAATGATTCAAATAAGAGCATTTTTCCCCCTTGAGCCCGAATTTGATCGATGACCTTCATGGCGCTCATATGATCGATGCCAGGGTCAAGGCCACATTCATTCATGAAAATTAAGTTTTTGGCGCGGACCTCTTGGTCCAATTCTTCCATCGCTGGACTGATATACGAGGCGGTGACCATATGTTTGCCAAAGGCTAAACAATCTTTTGCCACCTCAACATGCATGTGCGCCGGGAGCATAGAGATCACCAGGTCGTGGGCCTGAATCAACGATTGTCGCTGATCGGCATCGTTCACATCCAGCGCGATGCCACGCGTATGAGCCATCCCGAGAATATTTTTATTGGCTGCTTCTAAGGACAGGTCCGCTACGGTAATTTCCAATTGTTGATCCGACGCTTTTTCAGCGAGATAATGAATTAGATTCGTGGCAGATCGTCCAGCTCCGATGACAAGAATATGGCGCATGTACTTAATTTTGTAGTTTTAAGGTCGAAAGTTTGACGAATATAGAAAATAAGAATTGGAACAAATGCAGCATAATGATAAAATTCAAGGGGTTATATTGAGCTTATTGGGGGGCATCACGGTGGTTCTTGGGGCATGGGGCGCTCATGGATTAAAGTCTTTGATTGCTCCTGAAGAATACCAACGCTTTGAAATTGGCTTCTTTTATCAGGTTTTTCATTTAACCGTCTTGCTTGTCATTTGGTCGAGTCACAAAATATCGACAAGGATAAAACCATGGATTTATCGATCCATGGGGCTGGGGATCTTATTTTTTTCAGGCTCTTTGTATTTGATGTCAGCAAAGGCTCTTCTTTTTTTCGATTCTTCATTTCTAGGACCGCTCACTCCCATCGGGGGAGTACTTTTTATTGTAGGTTGGTTGCTTCTGGGTTGGGGTATTTTGAAAAAAATGAGAGGATAAAGTCTGTTAAACTCGGGCTTAGTACGAATTGATTTTTTTATTTTTGTAGGCACAATCTAACGCACGACAAATGCACAATAACCAAAATTCGAAATCGATTTCGCTGGAGCAATATGGTATTTCTGGTGCTCAGGTCCATTATCAACTCACTTCAGAAGAACTTCAGAAAGCCACCGTTGAAAAAGGCATGGGTGTTGAAACCGATAACGGTACACTCGCAATTAATACCGGTGAGTTTACAGGGCGTTCCCCAAAGGATCGATTTATCGTAAAAGACGAGATTACCCAAGACAAAGTATGGTGGGGACCGGTCAATATTCCATTTGATCCTTCAGATTTTGATGCGCTTTACAAACAGGTAACCGACTATCTCGGAAACAAAGAACTTTATGTTCGAGAGGCTTATGCCTGTGCGGATCCAAATTATAAGCTTAATATTCGTGTGATTAATGAATATCCTTGGAGCAATATGTTTGCGGCCAATATGTTTTTACGCCCAGATCAGTCCATGCTGGAAACATTTGAGCCAGATTGGTTGATTGTTAATGCGCCCGGATTTATGGCCGATCCCCAGCGCGATAAAACTAGACAGCATAACTTCGCGATATTAAACTTTACAAGAAAAATTGCCTTGATCGGAGGGACGGGCTATACCGGTGAGATTAAAAAAGGAATTTTTTCTGCGTTAAACTTTTTACTGCCTGTTGAACATCATACGTTACCCATGCATTGTTCGGCAAATGTGGGGCCTGATGGAGATACTGCCATTTTCTTTGGCCTTTCTGGAACAGGAAAGACTACTTTATCGGCAGATCCTGACCGTCGTTTAATTGGAGACGATGAACACGGCTGGACAAAAGAAGATACTGTCTTTAATTTTGAAGGCGGTTGTTACGCAAAGGTGATTAATCTAACCCTGGAGAACGAGCCAGATATCTATCGTGCCATCAAGCCTGGGGCTATTCTTGAAAATGTCATCATGGATGCTAAAGGGGTAGTGGATTATTCGGATACTTCAATAACCCAAAATACGCGTGTAAGCTATCCAATAGAACATATTCCTAATATTCAGGTTCCATCAATAGGCCATCATCCAAAGAATATATTTTTCTTAACTGCGGATGCCTTCGGGGTATTGCCTCCAATCTCAAAACTTTCGCCTGGTCAAGCAGCGTATCACTTTATTAGTGGTTATACTGCAAAGGTGGCTGGTACTGAGGCTGGAATTGTTGAGCCAGTACCCAGTTTTTCAGCCTGTTTTGGCGCACCATTTATGCCCTTACATCCGACGGTTTATGCTGAAATGCTCAGTGAAAAAATGCAAGCTGCTGGAGTCAATGTTTGGCTTGTGAATACCGGTTGGACAGGGGGCTCGTATGGGGTTGGTCAGCGCATGAAACTAAAGTACACGCGGGCCATGATTACGGCGGCCATGAATGGATCTTTAGAGGAAGCGAACAAAGATAATTACCATATTCACTCTGTATTTGGTGTTTCCCAGCCTCGTGTTTGTCCTGGGGTGCCTACAGAGGTTTTAAGTCCAAGACAAAC
This sequence comes from Flavobacteriaceae bacterium, assembly GCA_009921505.1. Taxonomy (GTDB): domain Bacteria; phylum Bacteroidota; class Bacteroidia; order Flavobacteriales; family Flavobacteriaceae; genus BACL21. Next base: position 12,793 of record RFXU01000001.1, on the reverse strand, counting down.
TTGGAATAATGATGAGCATTATTACAAAACAGCGGGTAAACTGGCTGCGTCGTTTAAAGAAAACTTTAAAAAGTTCGAGTCCTACGCCAATCAGGAGATCATGGCGGGGGGTCCTTTAATCTAATCTGAGCCTATTATTTTTTGCTGTTAACGCTTTTGATGTAGCGTTCCAAGGCCATGGTCATGGACGGAGTCTCGGGAGTCGGTGCTTGAATATCTACCCTTAAACCTTTATTGGTGGCGGCTGTTATTGTCGTGTTCCCGAATACTGCTATTCTTGTGTCATTTTGCTGGAAATCAGGGAAGTTCTCAAACAAGGATTCAATTCCACTCGGGCTGAAAAACACCAATATATCGTAATAAACATCGCGCAGATCAGATAGATCACTGATGACCGTCTTATAGAATGTGCCTTGTTTCCAGTGGACGCCTAAATCATCTAATACCGTAGGGACCTCAGGCTTAAGTTTGTCTGAAGAAGGAAGTAAAAACTTCTCATTCTTGTATTTTTTTATCAGAGGCGAGAGTTCGGTAAAGGTACGCTTCCCCACGTAAATTTTGCGCTTTCGATAGACCACGTATTTTTGAAGATAATAGGCCACGGCTTCACTCTGACAAAAATATTTCATTGTATCCGGAACCTTAAATCTCAATTCCTCAGCGATACGAAAAAAGTGATCGACTGAGTTTCGACTGGTTAAAATAATGGCCGAATACTGGCTCAAATCGACTTTCTGAGTGCGCACATCTTTACTGGACACGCCTTCTACGTGAATAAAAGGACGAAAGTCTATTTTGACTTTTTGTTTGTCGACTAGGTCGAAATACGGAGAATTTTCAACTTTTGGTTCGGGTTGGGACACTAAAATAGTTTTCACCTTCATAAGCCTCTAAGATTTATCCTCATGTCATAGCTGTCTGATACAGCAAGACATATGGTGCTATTTCAAGTGCGCAAATGTACAAAATAAAATACAAGAAGTTATTTATTATGGTCGTCGAATTGCGTCGAACACTATAAATTATGGTTGCCCCTAGGGTGAAGATGAGCGTTATCGAAAGAATCCCCAATATTATTGCCCACGGTAAGCGACTAAAAAATAGAGTGGCCAATAAAATTAAAATTCCGATGGATATCAAATGATGAAAACTAAATCTTTGATATCGATATGCGGCTAACACCTTTTGGCAATTAAAGATATATCCAATGCCCCAATCCAAAGTATAGCGAATACTCAAATACACACTGACTAAAAAAACTCCGTTGGTGAACTCATGAAATTGGAGGCTTAGGCTTTGTGCATGATCAAAGCGCTTTAACCCCGAAAGTAAAATACCAAAAGCCACGAGTTGAATCACCAGCATTGAAATATTGAATGGATGTATAAAACCCTTTTGCCGACCTTCTAAGGCAAAATACTTATCGTTTAGAGGCAACAATAATAATTCACTCATGCGCTTTGGAAACCAATAACGCAAAATGCCTAAGAATGCCAGGGCGCCAATCAGTATTAGGGTTAACCAATCACGATTCAATTCTACGCGGAGTAAGTGTTCCATACAATTCATAAAATTACGCTAATTTTTTAGTTTTTTCAGCGCTCAAAAGGGCTTTGACAAGACTGGAGTAATGAAAAAAAAGTACCTTTGAGCAAAGTTTTGAAATGGCCGAAGGTCTCATTATCATTCCTACTTTTAACGAATCTGAAAACATTGAAAAGCTTCTGCGCAATGTGTTTTCACTACAACGCATATTTTCTGTACTTGTGGTGGATGATGGATCCCCAGATGGGACGGGTGAAATCGTCGAGCGATTAATCCCCGAATACGCAGAACACCTGAATTTGCTTAAACGCACAGAGAAATCTGGTTTAGGGCGTGCGTACCTCGCCGGTTTTGAGTGGGCCCTCAAACGAGATTATTCTATAATTTTCGAAATGGATGCGGATTTTTCACACAATCCTAATGATTTAATTCGCCTTTATAATTGTTGTACCCGCGAGGGATATGATATGGCCATTGGCTCTCGTTATATCACCGGGGTTAATGTGGTGAACTGGCCAATGAGTCGGGTTCTATTGTCTTGGGGGGCATCCAAATACGTTCAATGGGTGACGGGCATGAACATTAAAGACACGACTGCGGGCTTTGTATGTTATCGCAGAGAGGTACTCGAGGGACTGGATTTATCTCGTATTCGATTTGTGGGTTATGCTTTTCAAATTGAAATGAAATACAAGGCATTTTTAAAGGGGTTTAAAATCAAAGAAATCCCTGTGATTTTTACGGACCGGACTCGTGGGACTTCGAAAATGTCCAAAGGAATTATTTCAGAAGCTATTTTTGGTGTTCTGAAAATGCGTTTTAAAAAATTATTAAACAGATTAGATATATGAATCAATCAGTATTGATTAAGAATGCACAGGTGGTGAATGAAGGAAGTATCGATACTTGTGATGTGTTGGTTGTCGGTGATCGCATCGAAGAGATTGCGTCGACAATTAGCGCCAAATCTCCAAACACAAGAGTCATCGACGCCGATGGGCTCTATCTTATGCCGGGGATGATTGATGATCAAGTTCACTTCAGAGAACCTGGATTGACCCATAAAGCCACCATAGAATCTGAATCTAAGGCGGCTGTAGCTGGCGGAATTACGAGTTTTATTGAAATGCCAAACACGGTTCCTCAGGCCACAACTATGGATAAAGTTGAGGAGAAGTTTGCCATCGCCGCACAGAGCTCTTGGGCGAACTATTCATTTATGCTTGGTGGAACCAATGATAATTTAGAAGACCTCATTAATGCCGACCCAACTAAGGTGGCAGGAATAAAACTCTTTTTAGGATCCTCTACAGGCAATATGCTCGTGGATGATCCAGAGGTTTTGGCAGCGATCTTTAAGAATACTAAAATGGTTATTTCTGTGCATTGTGAAGATGAAGCAACCATTCGGGAAAATCTTGCGACACAAATCGCGAAATACGGGGAAGATATTCCTATGGCCATGCACCCGGTTATTCGATCTGAAGAGGCGTGCTACCTTTCGAGTTCACGAGCGATAGAACTGGCCAAAAAACACGGGGCTCGTCTCCACGTGTTTCACTTATCTACGGCAAAAGAAACTGGCTTGTTTAAAGCGCAGTCTGACCTAACGAAAAAAAATATCACTTCGGAGGTTTGTATCCACCACCTTTGGTTCAGTGATGAAGATTACTCGCGCCTGGGCTCAAAGATTAAATGGAACCCTGCAGTAAAAACCCCAGCAGATCGTTCGGGCTTGCGCAAGGCCTTATTAAACGACCGCATTGATGTTATTGCGACGGACCACGCGCCGCACACCAGCGAGGAAAAATCAAATAAATACACTAGTGCCCCCTCGGGAGGTCCGCTTGTACAGCACGCCCTTGTCGCGCTAATAGAACTCTATCATCAAGGGGTGATTTCTTTGGAAAAAATAGTCGAAAAATTTGCACACAACCCGGCAAAACTTTTTGACATCAAGGATAGAGGGTATATTCGTTCAGGCTATAAAGCAGATTTGGTATTAGTCGATCTGCATGCCCCTTGGACGGTAAAAAAATCCAATATTCTGTATAAGTGCGGCTGGTCGCCTTTTGAGGGTAATGTTTTTCAGGCTCGGGTGATGCATACCTTGGTCAATGGTCAACTTGTATACACCGATGGATTTTTTCCGCAAAGAACTTATGGAGAACGACTGTTGTTTAACCGATAATTAATGAAGATGACCAGCAAGAAAACGCTAATCCGTGGCACAAATTTATTTTGGTCTAACCCTTGGGAGGAGTCAAATAAACACCTTCTTGTTTTGTCAAAATATGCGCTTTTGATTTTTCTTGCCCTTGGGGTTTTTGCTTGTCAGGATGTGGTTCGGCCAGATATTCCTGATGAAATTATTCCTGAGGCTAAAATGGTCGATGTACTCGTAGAGGCTTACATTGGCAATGCCGCGCGAAGCAATAACAATCGTGTTTTGAGAATGGGTGGTGTTCAGCTGGATTCTATTCTGTATGCAAAATATGAAATAGACAGTCTTCAATTTGCGCAGAATACGGCTTACTATGCATCTCAGATCGATCCATATATGCGCATACTTGAGCAGGTGGAAACAAAACTTTCAGGAGTTAAAAAATCGCTGGATTCTATCGCTTTAATTGACGCCGAGCAGCAAAAAAAGGATAAAGATTCTTTGCTAGATTCGGCTAAGACTAATGTGCTCAATCAAAAAATTATTCCTGCGATAAGCCAGTAAGGGGCATCAATTTATTCTGTAAGGGGCCAAGCGACATATCCTATCTAGGGTCTTGTCTAATTCCGTATAGGTTAGTGGTACAAGGTTTGTTACCGCTGTTCCATCGTAAGAGGAGGCTTCAAACATGGCATAGATATAGGCCTTGGGGAGTCTTTGAGCGCTTCCAGTAATCCAAGCCCGCAAAAAATCTAAATAATGTCCTACACGCCCCACCCATAGAGGAATCTTCCGTTTTGGCGATTTTTTTGAGCCTAAGGCATGGCCTATTTTTTGCAAAACCTCGAGATAAGTCATATTATGTCCGACCAGTGTAAAGGCTTGATTGTACACGGAGCCCTCCATGAGGTTAATTGAATAAGCCACAACGTCTTTGACATCCACAAAACCCGTTCCTCCCGGGGGATACCATGTGGGCTCTGTACTGACAAATTTCAAAAGAAAACCGCTGCCACTGCGCCAATACCCCTCGCCTAAAATTACTCCAGGCCGTAAAATAATGACTTGAAGCCCTTCTTGAGCGCCTCTCCAAACTTCCAGCTCTCCGCCATACTTGGTTAGGCCATAGGGGTCTTTAAATGAAGGGGGATCAAACGAATCCTGTCCTTGGGTATTGGTGATTTGTCCTAGGGCGGCAATGGAGCTGATATAACATAGCTTTTTGACTTTGGCCTCCAAGCAACAATTCACCAAGTTTGCAGTACCTGTAGTATTGGTTTTTTTGAGCTCGGAATGACGGCGCCATTCAAAATTAATAAGTCCCGCGACATGATAAACTTCTGTAATTCCTTTAAGGGCTTCAGAAAGAACCATGCAGTCGTTTAAATCGCCCTGAATCCATTCGATTTTATCAAATAAAGGACTTTCTTCTTTGAAGGAATACCGGAATACTTCACGCGCCTTTTCTATCCCATTGAGGTCTCTGTACAGCGCGCGGATGATCTCATGTTTTTGTGTTAACTCAGACAGCAAATGCGCGCCTAAAAATCCTGAACCACCTGTAACCAATATCATAGCTCTAAGGTACAGATTTCATGGATATCGGTGGAAATAATCGCAGGTGAACTTTAGTTTTTTCAATTAGGCCATTATCTTTGCTCAAAACCAGAAAACCATGCCGAAAAACTTTATTCAGGAGCTGCAGTGGCGAGGAATGATTCATGATGTAATGCCCGATACTGAACAGCATTTAAATGAGGCAATGCGCTCTGCCTATGTTGGCTTTGATCCAACGGCTGATTCGCTTCATATTGGGAATTTAGTGCCCATTATGTTATTGGCGCACTTACAGCGCTGTGGCCATAGACCTGTAGCTTTGGTCGGGGGGGCCACCGGAATGATTGGAGACCCCTCTGGTAAATCAAGCGAACGACAACTTCTTGACGAAGCAACACTTCGTCATAATCAAGAATGCGTTAAAGCACAGCTATCTCATTTTTTGGATTTTGACAGTGGGGCCCCGAATCAAGGGCTTTTGGTGAACAATTATGACTGGATGAAGTCATTTAGTTTTTTGGATTTTATCCGTGATGTAGGCAAGCACATTACCGTCAATTATATGATGGCCAAAGATTCTGTAAAAAACAGAATTAAAGGAGAAGAAGGCGATGGTATGTCCTTTACAGAGTTTACTTATCAGTTGGTTCAAGGGTACGATTTCTTACATCTCTACAAGGCTCATGACTGTACCCTTCAAATGGGGGGAAGCGACCAGTGGGGCAATATCACCACGGGAACTGAACTAATTCGCCGTATTGGGCAATCAAAGGGTTATGCCTTGACCTGTCCCTTGATTACAAAAAGTGATGGCAGTAAATTCGGTAAAAGCGAAGGGGGCAATATTTGGCTTGACCCAAACAGAACTTCTGCCTACAAATTCTATCAATATTGGTTAAATACCAGTGATGAAGACGCTGAGCGTTATATTAAAATTTTCACTTTCTTAGACCGCGAAACGATAGACTCATTGATTCTTGAGCATCAGCAGGCCCCGCATTTAAGAACCCTCCAAAAACGACTGGCTCAAGAAGTCACGCAGACGGTGCACGGCCAAGCGCAATATCAAAATGCGCTTTTAGCCTCAGAAATTTTATTTGGAAAGGCCACCGATCAAGAATTAAAACGATTGGATCGCAATACCTTTTTAGAGGTTTTTGATGGGGTGCCTCAGGCTGAGGTTTCTCGCGATACAATTGATTCAGGACTGGACATTGTGGCTGCTTTGGTTGAAAAATCCGGATTTTTAAAATCAAACGGCGAAGCGCGACGCGCATTGGAGCAGCAGAGCATTTATATCAATAAAACCAAAGTTGAATTGGGCTATGTTATTCAATCTAAAGATTTGATTGACAACCAGTTTGTTTTATTGCAGCGCGGTAAAAAGAATTACTGCATTCTCAAGGTTTTATAACAAACCCCTCAAGAATTCGCTGAGTTATCGCTATAAAAAGTTTGTCGCTTGAGGATAAGGCAAAAGCGCACTAATCAGCACCGCAATGCTCTCCTTAACAATCAGTGTGATACTGATAATGGTCACGGCTACAATTAGGGCTACTGCTAAGTTGTTGTTTCTTATCTCTTTATATTCGTGAATGCCTTGGGTCAACATCGAGAATAAACCGAATACTGCGGTATTGATCATAAGCGCAATAAAAAATCCTATCGTCAAATAAAGGGCTGCGTAAAGAACTATAGTTTGATAATCTGGACTGTTGCCTTGGGTGGTGGCGACGCGCACCACTTGGGTGATTTGTGGTAATATTTCGCTTAGAATTAAACCAATGCTTAGTACCAAACCGGAGGTTAAAACGGTAAAGGCCATATCCTTGCCGCTGAGGTCATTTTGCTTGAAAAACACACGTCTTAAAATCCCATAAGAGACATAGATTACGCCAACACTGACCAATAGGGAAAAGACTATTTCAAATAAAGCTAGATAAAAAAGTGGTGCGTTCATGAGTTAAAGTTAAGAGATTCACTTATTAATTGGGTTCTGGGGAATGAGTCAATACGACGTTCCAAAAATTCATATTACCGATTTGAGGAGGCAAGGAACCCATCATGTGATTGGGTGCAGTGGTCTCCCATACCAAATATTTTTTTCCTTGAAATAGTTTATACTGCCCGGCCGAGGGAAGATTCAAGCCTAGAATTGAATGCCGATATACGTCGCTGTTAAGAATGGCGACATCGTAATTAAACGCACTCAGTACACTAAATAAAAAAACGGTGCGTGTATCGCAATCCCCCTTGAGATTTTGCATGAATCCCAGTGGGCTTTGCAGTCCAAAGGGTTGGTCTCCGATGCAGCAATCAGGGCATTCGCTAAGTAATTCTTGAATCCATCCCTGATAATTTTCGGGTTCTTGACAGGCCTCCTGAAAGACTAAAGCATAGGGTATGTTTTGAATACAGCTTACCACCATTTCTGCAAACAATTCTGCCGAAATAGGCTGCTGTAGGTAGATTTGATAAAAAGCATCTAAAATCAAGTCCAATTTTGGGCCATTTTCTTGAGCCATTTGAGCATAAAGCTCCCCCCAAAAACTTGTTAATCCTTCTGGATTCATAAGTCTGTGGGATTGAATCGCTTGTGTGACATCGTCATATCGAACCGTAAGTTTTGTATGATATGGGGTCCCGAAATTATTTTGCCAAGAACGACCATGTCGATACACCAAAATACTGTCTTGGTCCTTTTCTAGCCAAATCTGTTCTGTATCCGACGGAAGATCGTCACTTTTGACATATTTGGCGTTATTGTGGACTAATTCAATGAGCCCCCGCAGTATGATCGTCCCAATGAGAAGGATTATTATACGGTACTTTAAGCCCTTATACCGGTCAACTCTGCTCATGACTCTAATAATAAGTTACAGCCTCGGATATCGCTATGATCAAAACGACCCAAAAGGTAAAAACTCCCATCTGAATTGATCTTTCCCAAATCTTGCGTGCCGATAAAAGCACATGAATAGACATTGGCCAAATCTATGATGTTGATACCACCAGTGCGCTGGCGTATCAAACTCAGTGGATCCTCAGGATCTCGAGTGAGTACACGCATCCAAGGGGGGGCTTGGAATTTGCCCTCAGATTGGGCATAGGCTTGAGACATAAGTTCAGTCATTCCGTATTCACTATGTATATTGTTTAGACCAAATTGAAAAGATAACTCTTGATGCAGCGCGGCCTTGGTCCATTCTGCTCTTTTTCCTTTCATACCGCCGGTTTCCATAATAATGGTATCAGCAGGAAGTTCCCATGGGCCCATTTGGGCCAGGTCCAATAAAGCATATGAAACGCCCAAAAGTAAAATTCGTTTTCCTTGAGCTGCTAACTTATGCATCAGTGTGCGCAACTCTTGGAGTTGATCTAAATAAAACCCACTCTCGCTATGTCCTGACTGCTCAATAAGGGCATTTGCCATATAAACTAAAGAGGATCCAGTGCGCTCTAAATACGAAGGCAAAAGGGCCAGAACGACATATTGGTCTATAGGGCCGTATCGCCTTGTAAAGGCTTCGCTAAAGCAGTGTTCATAAAACCTCAAATCAGGGACTAAGTGCACACTCGGGACGGTTCCAGTGGTTCCACTTGAGGTGAATTCTGCCTCGGGAACCGCCTGGTTGTGCAAGATTTTATGATCCTTAAATAATCCTATGGGGATAAAGGGAATTTGGTCAACATCTAGAACATTGTCCGGTGATTTTCCTAACAAGTCACAATAGGTTTTATATGGAGCAACATGTTTGTATTGTTCAGCGAAAAGCGCTAAAGCGACTTGATCGAACTCCCGATGGGATAAAGGCAAAAAAATACGCGCTTTGATTTGTTCGATTTGGGTCATACCCAAAAATAGGGAATATTGAATCAAATTAGCGTTAAATACGGCAGCAGTCTCCCTTTATTTTTTAATTATTTTTTGGGTCCAAGTAAGGTCACGATCGGCGATATTTAGGAAATACAAGCCGCTATTCAAATGGGGGACCGACCATGAATTTTGGTGAATATCTCCGCGCCAAATAATGCGTCCGAAAATATTTTGAATGTAAATTTCTTTTAAGTCTGAAGGGCGACGAATTAATGAAAAATTTTGATCAATTGGATTGGGAACTACCAGTGATTCTTTGGTTTTTATATCAGTGATGTTGAGCTGTCTTTCAAAGCGGATGTCATCGATATAAAAGGCTTCATTACTTGCGTTATTTCGGGCTTCAACCACGAGTTTTGCGCGATCAAACCCGGAGATTTGCGCCGTGAGCCTCAGCCAACGTCCTTCAATATCCAAGTCGTCAATATCGTGGCCTTCAGTGTTTATTAAATCAATTTTTAATCCACTTGATGGGTCGACCACATATATAGCGATGCGATCAGAATTGGAGGCATTTTGTGTTCCATCACCTTCATAGGTCGATTCCCTTATAAAGAGACTGCAAGAAACCGTAGTTTCTGTCGATGGCTGTAACTGAATTTCAGAAAAGTTCAGAATAAAATTGCCATCGATATCACTTAGGACGTAGCCTTGATTACCTTCACTCCAGGCTCCAGTGATTCCCGTATCATCTGTAATTCCCGCATGATCGCCATCACTGAGTCCTGTGCTTGGATCGTCATAGGGAATGTAAAAAGCGCTATAACCGAGATTATTGCCTTGTCCTGTAAAGTTCAGTATGGGCTCATCGGGGTTATTCACCAAAGGATGTGAGGTGCTTGGGTCCTCCAAATCGTAATAAAGACTGTTATGCACAGATGGTTGTTCGAAGTTTGCAATGAATAATTCTTGGGCCTGTCCTGCTTGAGTCAAAATAAGACAAAGCCCGCTCAATACATGTGATTTCATGATTTTTTTTGTTTTTGATTAAACTTGGTGAGGAGCTAAAGGCAATCTAGGGGGTAGCACAGATTTTAATTATTTAAACCTAATGCTGTAAAAACTGCTGGGTCTAAATTAAATCATCCCTAGTCAAAACTAAGGGTGTTGTCGCGCGAATGCTTAAATTCTCGGGTATTATTTATAAAATCGTGGGTTATTCAGTTTATGTTACCTTATGGTTAATAATTGGGCTAAATTTGACCTCAAACACAATAAAATGTATATTTAACATCATCTGCTAAAACGGCCATGAAGAAAAAAGACATCACTATTTTGCTTGTTGACGACGAACCAGATATCCTGGAGATTGTCAAGTATAACTTAACCCAAGAAGGCTATGTCGTGGTGACTGCCGAAAACGGCCTACGCGCTTTGGACCAAGCCAAAAAACACAAGCCTCAACTCATTATTTTGGATGTAATGATGCCAGAGATGGACGGAATAGAGGCCTGCGAGAAATTGCGCGCCATACCCGAACTTTCTGAAAGCGTTATTACATTTTTGACCGCACGTGGTGAGGACTACTCTCAGCTAGCTGGTTTCGAGGCTGGCGCGGATGATTACATCACCAAACCGGTAAAGCCGAAAGTCTTGGTCAGCAAAGTCAAGGCACTTTTGCGCCGATTTAAAGAAGTTCAAGATGCGCCCCAAAATCTCAAATTGGGTAATTTGACTATTAATCGCGAAGAATATAAGATCATCAAGGATAAAAAAGAGATGGTGCTTCCCAGAAAGGAGTTTGAGTTACTTGCCTTGTTAGCCTCCAAGCCGGGAAAAGTATTTAAGCGTGAAGAAATTTTGGATGTTGTGTGGGGCAATGAAGTCATTGTCGGTGGCCGAACGATCGATGTGCACATTCGTAAATTACGTGAGAAAATTGGCGATGATCGTTTTAAAACGGTAAAAGGAGTGGGTTATAAGTTTGTTGAATAATGGTTGCACCGAAGTCACAAACAACCAAATTTGCCCTAAAATTGGCAGCCATAATTTCCATTATGGCTATTTTTTTAGCTCTGGTTTTGTATTATGGTCTTGATTTAAAGGCTTATCTCTGGTTGTGGATAGTCTTTGGATTAGGGTTTTTCCTGTCTGTTTTTTTTCTTGTTCGCTACCATGTTCAACGACTGATTTATCGTCAAATAAAAAAAATCTACCAGGATGCTCAGGGATTGGAGCAGACGCAAAAGGAGCGTACCCTGATCACCACAGACCTTAATGCGTTGACTCAAGAAGTGGAACGTTTTACAGAAAATCGTCAGCAAGAATTGGCGACCTTAAAGGATCGGGAAGCCTATCGTCGCGAATTTATGGGGAATGTAGCCCATGAATTAAAGACCCCTTTGTTTACGGTACAAGGTTATATTTTAACCCTACTAGACGGGGCAATGAAAGATAAAACGGTTCGAAAAAAATATTTGCAACGGGCCAATAAAGCTGTAGAACGACTCATATATATCGTCAAGGATTTGGACATGATCACCAAAATTGAAATGGGTGGGCTGACCTTAGAGCGTGAATCCTTTAATATAATTGAGCTGATTCAAAATGCCTTTGATCTACTTGAAATGAAGGCCCAAGGCAAGGAATTGTCTTTGGTTTTTGATAAAGATTACAAAGACAGCATCATGGTGTATGCAGATCGCGAGCGAATTCAACAAGTTTTGACAAACTTAATCGATAACTCCATTAAATACGGAAAGCCCTCAGGGACGACTGAGGTTGCTGTTGATCGGCTGAACAAAAATCGATGTTTGGTTCGCGTAACGGATAACGGTGAAGGCGTCGAGGAAAAACATTTGGCTCGTCTTTTTGAGCGCTTCTATAGAGTAGATAAAAGTGGCTCTCGTGCCGTGGGCGGCAGTGGCCTTGGTCTGGCCATAGTCAAACACCTCATCGAGGCGCACAACGAAAAAATATATGTTGAAAGCCAGTTTGGGGTAGGCTCAGAATTCTCATTTACCTTGGAATATGCCAAAGAGGGTGCTTAACTTTTCTTTTTGCGCCGTAACCGGCCAGCCGTCATAATCTTTTAGTTGTCTGAGCAGAATAGGGTCAAATGCAGATTGCTGGCAATAAGGAGCAATCGAATTTTGACTTAGACGTTTTGCTAAATACTCTTGTTCATATTGCCCAGGAGTTGGGATAAAAAAAGCAGGTGTTTTTGTTTTGGCCAAATCCATTACTGTCGTATAGCCTGAACGAGATATGACCACTTTGCTTTGATTAATGAGGGCCTCTAAAGCATTGCTCGTTAGGAAATTAAAAATTTGAATTCCATCAATCATCTCTTCTTTAGGCTTTTCTTGAATAACCCCACAAACCATAACCACCCTTTGAGGGTAATGCTTAAATTTTTCCCGCATGATTGCTTCTAGCATACTCCGCTGAGGTTCTGGTCCGGAGAGTAAAACAAGGATGTCAATAGTCGGTTTCAGCTTTTCTTTTTTCATCCGACTAATGGGGCCTATATAGGCTGTAGGGAATTTGAAATCAGGATCGTTACTTAAAACTCCGCTGAGCGCGTCTTGGCCTTCGTAGTCTGGAACCCAGCATTGGTCAAAACGTTTGATAATACGCTGATGTAACCAGCTGGTAATTGGCGTGGACCACCCACTAAGGACCTGTATTTGGTGCGTGACAAACACACT